>NZ_JBHXAS010000016.1:0-68062 GCF_042727425.1 Peribacillus sp. NPDC060253 | reverse complement strand
ATGAAATATATTATAATTTTTAGACTTGTCATATTTAATGTTTTTGTGTGTATTTTTAAAATAGAGTCAATTATCCCCTTTATACTTGTTGCTGGATTAGTAGGGCTTTATAAAGGTACAAAAACCGGTTCTGATTTTAAAAAGATATTTAATATTCATAAAGTCGAATTCTCTTTAAAAGAATCAAAAACTAGAATTGAATTATTAGGTGCCTTTATGCTCTCAGTCAGTACTGATATACTTTCAATCAAATACTACTTTTATGATGGCTTCTTAACTGAAAACTTCATTTATGTAGCATTCCACGTATTATACTCATTATTATTCGGTTTACTTTTGTTTAGGTTTCTATTTCTAAATATGTTTGAAAAAGATGAACCAATGAAAAATTAAGTGTATGCTCAAGTGGAAATGATAAAGCCCAAAACATAACGCTTTTGGGCTTTATCCATGTTGCATAAGTTTTTTGGTGAGGTTGCTTGTATGTAAGTACTGCCCGTGGAGCTTATGAAAGATTGTACTTGGATAATGCGCAGGGTGAAAACTGTTGTCTCTTTATTTGTGATTTTATCCTTTATACAATCTCCCTATCCGCCGTCTCATCTAGCTCCAAAGGTAAAAAGGCATATTCTCCATCCCTCATGATCTCACCTTTACGAACAGGGATCGGTGTATTGAAGAGCGGCCCATCAATTACTGTAGTATGGAATTCTCCGCCTTCTCCGCAAGGATCGATACCCCGCGCTACAAGCTCCTGCACGTATACATGGGTTAGCGTTCGACCTAAATCGTCCTCACGCATTCCAAGTGAAAGATTCACCGTTACAATCATCGTTTTAAATCCTAGATTTATGAACTCTTCTACAGCTTCACGATGATCCATTTCCCATAAAGGCATCCCAAGCTTTAATCCAGCATTCTTTGTAACCTTATCATTCCAACAGCCATGTTCAGGCATATCCAGGTCTCCAGTCACTAACACTTCGGCTCCTTGATGTTTAGCATCTTCTAAAAGGCGCATGAATGCTTTTTCATAATCTGTCCAACTGGCAGCTGCTGTATATACGGGCAAGCCTATGGCTTTAGCTTGGGCATGTATGAGTTCCGGAGGCATTCCATGAGATCTGGATCGTTTCCCTTCTTCCTCCAGCATGACAATCAGTCCCACCGCTTCCCCAACCTTCACTGCTTTATAAAGAGCTAAGACACTATCCTTTCCTCCGCTAAAAGAAGCTATAAATTTATGCCCGCGAGCACCATTCTTCCAATCCATTAATTCTGCCATTCATATCTTTCCCCTTTATTCTAATGACTTTTTTCACGAAGTCTGTTATAAGCTAAGTTTAAATAGCTCTATTTGTTTGATTTTATCACGATTGGACTTACAAATAAGATATTATTGCACCTGATACAAAAAAGTCTTGAAATTCCAATGATGAGAAAATAGAAGTATATCTCAAAGAAACCGCTTCATGTCTTCAGAGAAAAGGTAAGTGATACATTCAAAAACATCCACATGGGCTACACTGTCGTAGCAGGGGTCAAAACCCCTTGGTCTTTCTAAGATTGTGTTTTTGGTTATTGGTAAAATGGAGATATAAAAATATTACAACCCAACTACTTTAAGATATTTATTAAAGGGGGATTCATATGAAAAAGACCATTTGGACAATCATTTGACGATGCTGAATTTGTGAAGCTTTATGCGAAAACACCAAATTTCAGCGTTAGTGAAATTGGTAATGAGGAACCAGCTGTTTACGAGAAAAGCTACCGATTCAAATTTTTTAAAGCTCCATGTGATAAGCAAGATATTTTATGTCCAACTGTTCGTAAATACCTTTATAAGTATTCTTCTTAGTATTTTAATGGGTATTATAGTTCACATGATAACTATGTTTTTTGATAGGATTCAATATTATCTACTAACTGGCGAATGGCTTACTGCTGAAAAAATTGTTGGTACACTTATGGAGAGTAGTAAAAACATAAGTTTTTACAGCATTATCATGATTGGCTTTTCAGTGGCGATTAACCAAAGGGTAGTGTTGTTGTTCATAAAAGCAGCATTATTGAGCAACCTTTTTTATAAAATAGATTGTTAAAAACCTGTTGGATGTCCAACAGGTTTTTTCTAATCATAATCAAACATTACACTATATACAAACGGAGAAAAATTCCTTCATGTAATAGGAAGCAGGATGGTGAAGGTCGTTCCCTTTTCGGGTTCACCTTTCACGGAGATCGTCCCATCATGCATATCGATAATCTTTTTCACGATGGATAGCCCTAAGCCACTCCCACTTTTTGAGCGTTCCCTGGAGAGGTCTGCTTTATAGAATCGTTCGAAGATGTGAAATTGGTCTTTCTCTGAAATGCCAATTCCATTATCGGTTATCGTTATCGATGCTTGATCACCGATCTGTTGTAACCGAATCGTGATATTTCCATGATGATGGGTGAATTTGATGCTATTGTGTATTATATTGGTCCATACTTGGCTCATTAAATCTTTGTCTGCAAAAATTGAGATCTTTTCCAAAGATATATCCATTTCGAGTTCCTTTTCCAACCAAGTCGGTTCACAAGCCAAAATAATAGTTCGTATTTGCTGGTCGAGCCGGAAGCTTGTCCTTTCAAAAGGATGATGCTCGGATTCAAGAGATGTGAGCTTTAGAAGGTTATCACTTAATTTAGATAATCTCCTGCTCTCTGTCTCAATTATATGGAGATAATGATTTCGTTCTTCTATTGTCAGCTTATTCAATTGAAGCGCTTGGGCAAATCCAACAATGGAGGTAAGGGGCGACTGTATTTCATGTGAGACATTGGAGATGAATTCCTGCCGCATTTCTTCCATTTGTTTCAATTGATTAGCCATGTGATTGAAGTGGTTAATGATATCCGTCATTTCGTTTCTTTTATCCATTTTAAAATCCAATTGGACATTATAATCGCCATTGGCAATCTTCCTTAATGCATCAATGATTTCCAAGTAGATGTTGACGCGTTTATTGTGGTTGAAAGCATGGATCAGGTAACCTGTGAGCATCATAATCGCGATGCTGGTCATGATTGTAGTCAGATACTGGACATAATCAGATAGCCTTATAGGCAATAGCTGAATGATATAGTACCCAACTGAAAAACAAACTGAAATGTATGTCAAAAAGCCAAGTATTCGTTTAAAAAGGGGGGCATTCATTTCGTTAGCTCCAAACGGTAGCCCAATCCCCAAATTGTTCTAATCCGAAAGGGGAATTCTGATTCTGGAAAACGTTCTCTCACTCTTTTAATATGAACATCCACCGTTCGTTCATCCCCTTCATAGTCGTAGCCCCAAATGTCTTCAATAAGATCTTCCCTGGAAAAAGTTTTACCAGGATAGCTTGCTAATTTAAACAACACTTCAAATTCCTTTAGTGGAATTGTATATTCCTGTTCTTTAAATGACATTTCATGATTGTTGCGATTCATCTTTAATTCGCCAATATTTAATGTTTGTGAAATAGTGATTTTATATCGTTTTAATAATGCTTTTATTCTAAGAACCAATTCGATTGGTTCGAATGGTTTTACAAGATAATCATCTGCGCCGAGGCCGAACCCCTTTACTTTCTGTTTTGTTTCTCCTTTTGCAGTAAGCATTAAAATGGGGATATCACTAAATTCCCGTAACTCTTTGCATAATTCCCAGCCATCCATGTTAGGCATCATAATATCAATAACTGCTAAATCGATTTTCGCTTTTTCCATTAATTTCAATGCTTGCAATCCTTCTGAGGCAACATATAGATCAAATCCTTCTTTTCTTAACAAAAGTTGTATAAGTTCACGAATATGGGCATCATCATCGACAATTAATATTTTGGTCATCTTTTCTTTCCTTTCGGTGAATTAAGCTAGTTCAAGTTTGTGCAACTGCTGTTTTGCAAATTCGCGATATAATGAGTGTGTTTCATATAGCTCTTTATGGGTTCCGCTGCCTGTTATTTTCCCTTTTTCAAGGAAAATGATTTGGTCCGATCCAATAACTGTCGATAGGCGGTGGGCAATTACTATTGTTGTTCTCCCTTTCATTAAATCATTTAACGCCTGTTGAACGACATTTTCCGATTTGCTGTCTAGGCTTGAGGTAGCTTCATCAAGCATTAATATTTTGGGGTTTCGTAGAAATGCACGTGCGATCGCAATTCTTTGTCTTTGGCCGCCCGATAATTTCATGCCCCTTTCACCAACCTCTGTATCATATCCATTGGGAAGCTCGGAAATAAACTGATCCGCATATGCCATTTTAGCGACTTGATTTAATTCCTCATCCGTTATATCATGATCGATTCCATAACATATATTATCTCGAATTGTGCCTGATACAATAGGACTTTCTTGTGAAACATAACCAATCTGGCTTCTCCATGAAAGGAGCGTGAAATCATTTATGGATTTCCCGCCTATGGAAATGGAGCCTTGCTGTGGTTTATAGAACCGCTCAAATAATGAGAAAAGCGTCGTTTTTCCGCTGCCGCTTGGTCCGACAATTGCAGTGACCTTACCAGCTTCAACGTTGAAGCTTATATCTTTAAGTATTTGTTCTCCATTATTATAACTATAGTTCAGGTGATCCACGGTGATAGTTTGGCTTATATTTTGAACTTGCTCCAACGCATCTTCTTCCTCTACTGAATCCAAAATCGCAATGATACGTTCTGTAGCACCCGTAGCTTTTTGGAATTGCGTAAAGAAGCTGGCTAATTGAGCCATGGGCATGATAATTTGAAAAAGATACATAATGAATGCAACCAAAGCTCCAGCAGTCAGAGCTCCTGAAGAAACTCGCATTCCTCCATAACCTAAGATCAGTACGAGTAGTGCCATCATGACAAAACTCATTAGCGGTGCAATCAAGGCTTGGATTTTTGCTTCTTTTAGTCCAAAATGAAATAATTTATTGATCCCTTTTTTACCATTTTCATATTCTATTGTTTCTGCATTTGATGCTTTAACAAGACGGATTTCCGTCAGCACCTGTTGGAGTACGGAGGTGAAACTTGCTGTCTCATCCTGCATCCCTTTTGATATTTGATGCATTTTTTTTCCTAGTGGCATTAATATCAAAACAGAGAGAGGGATCGCAATGAACATCAACAATGTCATTTTCCAATCCAGTACAAATAACACAATCATGGAGCCTACAATGGAAATGATTCCGTTAACGAAATTAGAGAGGTGCTCCGAAATTAAACTTTTCACTACAGTTGTATCATTGGTCATTCGACTGACAGTTTCACCTGATGGATGTTCATCAAAATAATTCACGGGTAATACGAGTAATTTTCTCCATAGTTGATCCCGAATACCCGCTACTACAAATTGACCGATCCGATTTAATAAATAGATGGAAAATCCACTTGCCAATGCTTGAATGATTATGGCAAGGACGAGAAGTGTGATCCGTTCCGTGCTTAGTGAACTAAGGGAAAAATCATTAATTAGATTTTTTGTGAACAGCGGGACCATTAAACCTACACCTGTTGTACTTAAGCTTAATGCTAATGCAATCCCTATCATTAGTTTAGAAGGCTTCGTATGTTTAACCAAGCGGATGAATTGGCGCCATCCTATTTGCTTTTTTTCTTTTGACATATGTTCATACATCCTTTCATGATCTTTATTACAAGAGGAAGTATACAAAGAAGTTATGAATTGAATATGAACTTCTAAGTATCACTTAAATTTAGTTTGAGGAAATTTCCCTATAATGACTGGATCGTCTTTATTATGCCAGATAACCTGTTTTTGAAAGAATAAGATACAAAAAAAGTGAAAATATTCATGTAACGAAATGAAAGGGATCAAGAAAATGGGTCTAAAGGTTTATCTGTAATTTAGTTTTTATAAGGATGTTGATAATAAATACCTATAAATGCTAAATACTTACTACTTTTAACCGATTAAATATGAGGATACATAAAACAGTATAAGTTAGGTGGAAAACATGATTATTTTGAATGAGACCATTGTGTCACCAATTCTTCTAAAGGTGTTAGAGGAACAGCAAATTCCAGTACTGGGACAAGGGCAATGGGGAGAAACAATAACATCTGAAAAGCTGAACATTCAAAAAGATACAGAATTTTTCAAGTCCATGGAAATGGACCAAAGAATTCTTACAAACTCTGAAAATGGCATAACCTTATTAGGTCATTTTCAACCGAATAGCAATGAATACATATGGTCCAAGTTATTGAAAGACAAGAGTCAGGTGCGTAATTTAACGAGATCCTTATATCCTGATTTCCATTTCCAAGATATTGATCTATCGATAATAAGTGAATTGGAAAAAGAACATATACCGTTTCCGGTAGTTATCAAGCCGAATATTGGCTATTCAAGTGTAGGGGTGCACAAAGTCAAGAATGAACAAGAGTGGGATATAGCCGTAAGTCATTTAAAGCAGGATTTACTTCTGTCGGATGGATTGTATGACTCGGATGTGGTTGGTTCCCAGACCGTTTTAATAGAAGAGTGGATTCAGGGAGAGGAATATGCCATTGATGGCTACTACAATCAAGATGGTGATCCGATCATTTTGAATGTTTTCAAACGCTTATTCAAGGATGATTACGATACCTCCGATCGAATTTATTATACGTCGAAGATAGCCATTAAAGAGATCTATGATGATGCACTAAAGTTCATGAAGAATATTCAAACGCTTCTTCCTCTTAGGAACTACCCTGTCCATTTTGAAATTCGCAAAAAAGGAAACCGGGTGCTTCCTATTGAAATCAATCCCCTCCGTTTTGCTGGAGCGGGAACAACGGACCTAGGGTACCATGCCTATGGGATGAATATGTATGAACACTACTTTTTGGGTACCAAGCCCGATTGGAATCGGATATTGGAAGAGATGGATGATCACGTATATAGCTTTTTCTTTGCAGAGGTTCCACTGGAAATCAATCCGGAAGAGGTTGCTAGGATTGATCATGATGGACTTCAACAAGAATTTGAACATGTTTTGGAATATAGACAGCTTCCTTTTCAAAATGACCGGAGCATGGCAATCATCTTTTATAGAAGTGAGGATTTGAATAAGAATCTTCAATTGCTTCATTTGGATTTAATTCCATATTTAACTGTAAAGCATCTGACTTTTACCTAAGGAGGTCATGAGAATGAGATTTTCAAAGCTGAATCCTAAAAAATCTTTACTGGCAAAATTATTCTTGTTTTATATTATCCCATTCGTGCTTTTTGCAGGTGCCATGGGACTTTGCTTTTCCTATATTACCAATAAAATGATCAACGAGAATGTCCTTCCGCAATTCGATGAGCGTCTTTCTGAAAATGCCCGCAGTTTAGCATCAAGCCTCAATCCTACTTTGATAAACAATGCTTCGGTACGGGGAGAAGAGATTAAGCGGAAATTAGATGCCTTTGTTGAAAATAAAAAGGGCATTGAATATGTGTATGTATTGAAGCGGGAGAATGATACCGACATGATTGTAGCCTTGAATGGCAGCGAGGACTACATGGTGGAATCCCCGTTCACGCCAGAGCAGGCCAAATCGATAAATGGAAAAGAAGATGTATTAAGTAAAATATATAATGATAAGTGGGGTACACACAAGTCATACTTTACGCCAATTAAAGGGACGGACGCCATCGTAGGAATCGATATGGATGCGAAATTCATCAGTGAATTGAAAAGCAAAATGATATTCTATAATATTTTATTTCTCGCAAGTGCCATAATATTAGGTGTGCTATGTGCCGTTATCATCGGGAAAAGGATCTGGGGACCCGTTAATGAACTTGTTGGTTACACGAGTGAAATGGCAGAAGGGGACTTAAGTAAATCGATTCCAGTTAGTAGGCAAGATGAGATTGGTGATCTGTCAAATGGATTTGAGGATATGAGATTAAGTTTGTCCCATATCATTCAGAATGTCCGTGAACACGCTCGAACGATGAATCAAAGCACCGTGTCCATTCAACAATCCTTTGAAGAGATGGTGGAATCCTATGGTCAAATCGTAACAGGGACAACGGAAGAAGCAAAAGCCTCAGAGGAGCGTGCCCATCACATTGACCGGATTTCCAATATGATCAGTGATTTAACGGATACAATTCGTTTAATGAACGAGCAAACGAATAAAATGAATGAGTTTACTATACATACGAATGTACTTGCTGAACAAGGAAGTAAACAAGTGAAAGATGTAACGAGCCAGATGGATAAAATCATGGAAAACGGCCATGCGAATAAAGCCAATTTGGAGAGTCTGGAAGAGGATGTAGAGAAGATAAATGAAGTGATTGGTTTAATAAGGGTCATTGCTTCTCAAACGAACTTGCTGTCCTTGAATGCTTCCATTGAAGCGGCACGGGTGGGGGATGCCGGCAGAGGCTTTGCGGTAGTTGCTCAAGAAGTGCAAAAATTGGCTGTACAAACGGATGAATCGATAGATATCATATCGGAATCAATTACACGGATTAATGAACAAACCGCCAAAGTCATCCAAACCAATGATGAAAGTTTCCAGGATATTTTAAATGGCGTTTCTTTAGTGGAAAACAATGGCGAGATTTTCAATAAGATATTCGGATCCGTCGAGAAATTGTTGAAAGGCACAGAACAATTAGCTATCCATTCGAAAAAAATCAATGAATCATCTGATGAAAGTCTAGCATCCATTCAGGAAATTGCAGCAATCTCAGAAGAGGGTGTCGCAACAACTGAACAAATCTCTGCTGCCGCCATTCAACAAAGTTCCATAATGACTGGATTGAAGGAACAAAACGAAGAGTTGGCAAAAGAATCGGTCATATTAGAGGAAATGGTAGAAAAGTTCATTACGGAAAAATAAAATCTCAGATGTAAACATGTATAGAAACCATCTCGCTACCGTTGTTTTCGAAAGGTTTCTGTTTGTTGAAATGGAAGTGAGATGTCATGTATTTCAACAAGTTGTAACAGCTAGAGTCCACATTGGTTCTAGAATAATAGGTAAATGAATTTATAGAGTATTAAAAATTGCTTGAAAAAAGTTTACCCAAATGATTTGCAATCGCTACCATTTAATGTTATGCTTAGTCTTAATTATTTTTGTTCGGTACTAAGGATACTAAAAGTACTACTTTTCGTTTTCGATGATGACTTAGAGCAAGGATAGTAATACAATGTGCTAAGTGCACTAGGAGGCAACAACAATGGAACAAGGTAAAGTAAAATGGTTTAACGCAGAAAAAGGTTTTGGATTCATCGAACGCGAAAACGGAGACGACGTATTCGTACATTTCTCAGCTATCCAAAGCGAAGGTTTCAAATCTTTAGACGAAGGCCAAGAAGTTACTTTTGAAGTAGAGCAAGGTCAACGTGGACCTCAAGCTTCTAACGTTCAAAAAGCATAATTTCAAAAACAAATAAGGACAGACCCTTTTAGGGTCTGTCTTTTTTGTTTTGTGAAAATACATAACAAAAAACCCTGCTCAACGATGAGCAGGGTAAACGGTACAAGTAAAGTAAAACGCTTAAAAGGTTTGACTAAGTATATCATAGTTTTTCAAAAAAATACTAAATTAAAAATATTATACTTATCAAGGTGAGTATAGGAAATTACTGAAATCACTGGAGTGGAGGGACATGAAGCAATTTATGTCCCTTCAACTTTTTTAACGACATGCGAGAAGAATGGTTGGTTTCCTTGAAAGAGGACCGGCAGACAAGTTGCCTGTCCTTTTTCAAGGAAAATGGGACGCAAGGTAGAGGTGAAACAAAAAAACGATGGCTCACATATAAAGACATATAGGGCGCTTTCACCAAGGTGATTTGGAGGAAGGAGAAAGATTCTATACATTCAAATACGGGTTTGAATATTTTGGGAATTGTGTTATATTATAATCAAACGAATATTTGAATGAGGGGCGTGAGAAGATGACGGAACTGAAAGATATGTGTGATGTCCATCTGCATGATGAAGTAAAGGTTAATCGCATTCAAACGGAAATGAGCCAGGTGAATATATCCAGCATATCGAAGCTGTTCAAGGTGATAGGCGATGAAAATCGGGCGAAAATAGCTTATGCGCTTTGTACGGACGAGGAATTGTGTGTATGCGATTTGGCCAATATCATTGGTGCTTCCATGGCGACAACGTCACATCATCTTCGTACCCTTTATAAACATGCAATCGTAAAATATCGAAAAGAAGGAAAGTTAGCTTTTTATTCATTGGATGATCACCACATAAAGCAATTAATTCTCATTGCATTAGAACATCAGCAGGAGGTAAGGGTCGATGGCTGAGTCCCCATTAAAAACGTATCGTATTCAGGGTCTTTCCTGCACGAATTGTGCGGCTAAGTTTGAGAACAATGTCCGTGATCTAGACGGTGTGAAGGATGCCAAAATCAACTTTGGGGCTTCGAAGATTTCGGTACAGGGAAGTGCGACAATTGAGGAGATTGAAAAGGCAGGGGCGTTTGATAACCTGAGAATCCGGGATGAACAGGAACAGGTGACACAAAAGGAACCATTTTGGAAGCAAAAAGAAAATATTAAAGTGGTTTTCTCGACTATCCTTCTGTTAATCAGTTGGTTATTGGATAAACAATATGGTGATGAAAGCATCATGCCGATATTCGGTTATGCTGCTGCCATCATAGTTGGAGGATATTCGTTATTCCTCAATGGATTGAAAAATCTTGTCACTCTTCGCTTTGATATGCACACACTGATGACGGTTGCCATCATTGGAGCAGCCGTGCTCGGTGAATGGGGCGAGGGGGCAACTGTCGTCATTTTATTCGCAATCAGTGAAGCACTGGAAAAATACTCGATGGATAAAGCTCGGAATTCTATAGAATCATTAATGAATATCGCGCCAAAAGAAGCCTTGATCCGCAGAGGGCATCACGAAATCATGATTGGTGTCGATGAGATTGAAGTGGGCGACATCATGATTGTTAAACCGGGTCAGAAGCTTGCTATGGATGGAAGAATCCTAAAAGGGGCTTCGACACTTAATCAAGCAGCCATTACCGGCGAATCCGAGCCGATTTTTAAAGCGGTTGATGGTGAAGTATTTGCCGGAACATTAAATGGTGAAGGGTTGCTGGAGGTAGAAGTCACGAAGCGAGTCGAGGATACGACGATAGCAAAAATCATTCACCTTGTTGAAGAAGCACAGGCTGAAAAAGCGCCTTCCCAAGCCTTCGTGGATAAATTTGCAAAATTCTATACGCCCGCGATCATGCTTATTGCCTTGGCCATTGCTATAATACCTCCGCTTGTAATGAACGGGGATTGGAGTGAATGGATTTACCGTGGATTGGCTGTACTCGTTGTCGGCTGCCCTTGTGCTTTGGTCATTTCTACGCCAATCGCCATTGTGACAGCCATCGGGAATGCCGCGAAAAATGGGGTTTTGATTAAAGGCGGGGTCCATCTGGAGGAAGCAGGAGCAATAAATGCGATTGCGTTTGATAAGACGGGTACCTTAACAAAGGGCGTACCTGAAGTGACTGATTTCACAGTGTTGGCTGATGGGTTAAATGAACAGGACGTGCTGGGAATTGCTGCGGCTTTAGAAAGCAGATCACAACATCCCCTTGCCACAGCCATTCTCAAAAGGGCTGAAAAGCATGACGTGGACTATCCTTCTATATTGGTAGATGATTTTACTGCCATCACTGGGAAAGGCATAAAAGGGAAAATCAATCACGAAATCTATTACATTGGTAAACCACATCTCTTTGAAGAAGTGGCGGGTTTAGAGTTTTCTGATGACATCCTCAAACAAATCAGCGGCTTTCAAAAAGAAGGAAAAACGGTGATGGTGCTTGGTGATCAAATAAAGCCCCTGGCAATTATCGCGGTGGCTGATGAAATAAGGGAAAGCAGTAAGGAAGCAATTCGGAAACTGCATGCATTGGGCATTGAAAAAACGATCATGCTGACCGGGGATAATATCGGCACGGCAAATGCGATTGGAGCAGCCGCTGGTGTTCATGAGATTGAGGCGGAGTTATTGCCCCAAGATAAACTGACCATCATCAAACAATGGAAGCAAAAATACAATCGAGTGGCCATGGTAGGCGATGGTGTCAATGATGCCCCGGCCTTGGCAGCTTCCACGGTAGGAATTGCGATGGGAGGGGCGGGTACTGATACGGCCCTTGAAACAGCCGATATTGCCCTAATGGGTGATGACTTATCTAAGTTGCCTTATACAATCCGCTTAAGTCGCAAAACATTAACGATCATTAAGCAAAACATCACGTTTTCCTTGGTGATTAAGATCCTGGCCTTATTATTGATCGCGCCGGGCTGGTTAACACTGTGGATGGCGATTTTTGCCGACATGGGTGCGACTTTATTAGTTACATTGAACAGTCTTCGATTACTGAGAATAAAAGAATAAAAGTATAGTAGCTCCCCCGTGCTTTTATGTGCTGGGGAGCTTGTTTACGCAACTTTCCAATTGTTTCATGTGAAACTTTGAAAAAATGCATCCATTTTTCTTTTGAAAACGTAAATAGATTAGAACACAGAAAATGTTAAGGGTGATTCAGACATTGCTATAATAAGTAATCATGGTAGGAAGGGGACTTAAATGAACGATATAGATGTAGAGCTTTATGAAAAAGTTCATCTGGGGGATAAGCAGGCCCTTGAAAAAATATATGATCGTTATGAAAAGCTCTTATATTCCTTGTCTTATAAAATTACTGGACAGAAGGAATTGGCTGAGGAAGCAGTACAGGAAGTATTCATAAAAATTTGGACGAAAAAGGGGACGTATGATTCATCCAAAGGAAAGTTTTCTAGCTGGATCATGACGATGACAAGGAATGCAAGTATTGATCAGCTAAGAAAAAGAAGAGATATACCCTCCGATTTTGAATATGAACAGATTCCGAGTGAGAGCCCAAGTGTCGAAAATCTCATTGAGTGGAAGGAAGAAGGAACTATGCTGAGGCAGGCCGTATCGGAATTAAGCGAGGAGCAACAAAAAATGATTCACCTATTTTATTTTAAGGGCCTGTCACAACAGAGCATCGCCTCAGAGTTTGAAATTCCTTTGGGTACCGTAAAAGGGAGAGTGCGATTGGCGCTCAAGCATTTAAGAAAGATTATCCCGCAAAAGTTACGTAAAGGGGGAGAGAGTGATGAATAATAATCCATGTGAATGGCTTCTTGATTACTTCAACGGACAATTGGATGAAGTCCCTAGGAGGAAGTTTGAAAACCACTTATCAGACTGCCGTGAATGCCGTGCTGAATTAGATGAATTAGCCATGCTAACGGAAGATTTGCCATATACGGTTACACCAGTGGAACCGCCAAGTGAGATGAAAAAGCGGGTTCTTGGTAATGTGTTTCAATCGGAGAAGGAAGCCGAGCAGCCAAAGCAGCAGATTAAGGAAAAAAGAAGGGAAAATAAATGGATAAAGCCATTATTGGCGGCCGTCTTATTCGCATCTTTGATCGGAAATGCCTATACCTTGCTATCCCAAGATAAAACGGATAATAGCAAAGAGGAAAAACGAGAAACCATTGATAGGCTCCAAACTAGTGTAGCCCTGAAACCGGGTGAAGGAGTTCCGATGAATGGCAGGGCAACGCTGGTGGAGAAAAATGATGAAACGGAAATGATCATTCAAGCCGAAAACCTTGAACCCGTGGAAGGCTCACAGGTGTATCAAGTTTGGCTTCTAGAGGAGGGAAAGCCATACAGGGCTGGAACATTCGTACCGAACAGCGATGGTCTGGGCGCCGTGTCATATCGACTGGATGAAACGGAGGAGCATAAGTGGGATACCGTTGCAATTACGCTTGAGCCCACGGAAAAAAGCAAAGCTCCAAAAGGGGATATAATATTAAGCAGTGAATTATAGCGAAAAGGCAGGGAGAAAACTCTCTGCTTTTTTTTCTAAGAAAAATCATAAGAAAGGTCCAAGGCGATTTATGAGAATCCGAACCTTCAGTTTAATGAGTCCTGTCATTTTTTGTTGAATTATCTTTTTAATTAAAGGAATTCTAATAAGAACATTTCGCTCGGACAAGCAATCGTTATGCATGTGGTGGGTAGTATGCTACAATGTGGCTGACTTTTAGAGCAGCATGCGGTTATAAGGAGTAAGGCATGTAAAGAAGGGATTTGAAAGGATGGAATTACAACAAAGGGCAATCTTGGTTGGAGTTAATCTCAATGGCCAAAAGGATTTTGAGTATTCGATGGAGGAATTGGCAAATTTAACGGAGGCATGTGAGGTAGAGGTTGTAGGGACCATCACACAAAATTTGCAACGGGTGACCTCATCACATTTTATCGGTACTGGAAAGGTTGAGGAAGTAAAAAGTCTCGTTGACTACAAAGAAGCAAACGTTGTCATTTTTAATGATCAGCTTTCCCCTTCGCAACTACGGAATCTGGAGAGGGACATGGATTGCAAGGTGATCGATCGGACAATCTTGATTCTGGACATCTTTGCGCATCGGGCGAAAACGAAGGAAGCGCAGCTTCAGGTGGAAGTGGCAAAGCTTCAGTATATGCTCCCACGTCTCGTCGGTTTAAGGGAATCATTAGGCCGTCAGAGTGGCGGAGTCGGTACAAACAAAGGAGCCGGTGAAAAGCAGCTAGAGCTTGACCGCAGGAGAATCGAAGAAAATATAAGAGTATTGAATAAAGAACTGGAGGACCTTGTTGCACACAGGCAAACGCAGAGGAAGCAGCGGAAGAAGAATGCCATCCCTGTCGTATCCTTAGTCGGTTATACGAATGCAGGGAAATCTTCAATCATGAATGCTTTAATTGAGATGTTTCATCCAACAGCCGAGAAGCGGGTTTTGGAAAAGGATATGCTGTTTGCTACTCTTGAGACATCCGTACGAAACATTCCGCTCCCGGATAAGAAGGAATTCTTATTGACGGATACGGTGGGATTTGTCTCTAAATTGCCGCATCATCTTGTGAAAGCATTTCGATCTACACTGGAAGAAGTGGTAGAAGCGGACCTATTGATCCATGTTGTCGATTTTTCCAATCCCAATCATGAGCAGCAAATAGAGATAACTGAACAGACCTTAGATGATATAGGGATTAAAGGGATTCCAACGATTTTCGCTTATAATAAAGCGGATCTTACTAGTTTGGAAATTCCGCGGGTGAATCGTGAGTCTGTATATATGTCAGCAAAAAACAAAGTGGGCATCGAGGAATTGATCGATCAAATTCGCGTACATATTTTTGTGGACTATATTCGCTGTGAAATGCTGATTCCATTTGATCAAGGACAGTTGGTTTCTTACTTCAATGAAAATGGCCATATAACGGAAACGGAATATGAGGAAAATGGATACCGAATAAGGCTTGAGTGCAAGAAAACAGATTATGAGAAATATCATTCATACGTTATTCACCCAGAATGAAATGCCTGTTGATAAGTTGGTGACGAATTGTTGATAAGTGGGAAAATAAGTTTGTGAATGTGGATAACTTTTAAGTGAATGCTTCTGTCCTGCACAATCACAGAGATTCAAGTCATGTTTTTTGTGTATAAACTGTGGATAAAGATAAAAAGCCCAGAAAAACTCGAATAAAGTTTCTGGGCTTTTACTTATGTGGACAAAGTGTTGATAAGTTGGTTTTCAGGGCAAATCAGGAATGAACATCCTTTAAGTTTGATGAATAGTAAGAGTGGTTGTAGAAAAATGACGATGCTTATCATTTATTGTTAGGAAATATAACATGAATATTACATATTGCATATGTAGCAACTGGTAATACTTTACACTTTGTATAATGTATCTTACTTTTTATCAGTATAAAATAAAGAATACTCATTTATCAGGTTAAATGCCGGAATTTGAGTTTTTAAGAGTAATAGGGGGGCATTAATGACTGGAGGAAGCAAGGACCGAGGCATGGCCAGTGAGAGAATGATAGAAAACAAAAAAGGAATGAGAGGATTTTTAAATCTATCGCCATGATTGTCTGATGAATAAATGTTGAAAAACCATGTAGGCACTGTTTGAATCCTTTGAATATAAGGATGGGAAATGTATTTATGCACAATTCCTCCTTTTTTATTTTTTACAAATGAATGTTTGGAAGGAGAATAGTAGATGAGTATGTCGAGCCCGATAAAAGGTAGCCTTGAAATGAACTTTCATGAAGCGGAGAGGGGTTTGTCCCCAAGGGAAGCTTTGGAAGAGTCGAATCGATGTTTATACTGCTATGATGCCCCATGTATCCAAGCCTGTCCAACTGGGATAGATATTCCAAGTTTTATTAAGAAAATAGCTTCAGACAATATTAAAGGGTCGGCCAAGACGATCATGACGGCCAATCCTGTCGGTGCCAGCTGTGCGCGGGTATGTCCGACTGAAGAGTTATGTGAGGGGGCATGTGTCCTAAATCATTCTACAAAGCCAATCATGATTGGCAATCTCCAGCGTTATTCCACAGATTGGGCCATCCAAAATAAACAAGCTCTATTCAAGGCCGGGAAAAAGAATGGCAAAAAGGTTGCCATTGTAGGAAGCGGTCCAGCGGGCTTATCTGCAGCAAGGGAATTAGCCTTGCTTGGTTACAGTGTAACCATTTTCGAAGCTGAAAAAAATCCAGGCGGTTTAAATACTTACGGAATTGTATCCTTTCGTTTGCCTCAGAGCATTTCTTATTGGGAAGTCGAACAAGTAAAGAGTCTTGATGTTGAAATTAAAACCAATACACGTGTCGGGGTTGATGTTTCTGCAAATCAGCTAACTGCCGACTATGATGCTGTCATTTTAGCAATCGGCATGTCCGATGTTCCCAAGCTTGGAATTGAAGGAGAAGACTTAGCTGAGGTTTATGATGCAATCGAATTCGTCAAGGCAACGAAAACAAAGGCCCTTACTGATAAATTCATCGGGAAGAAGATGGCGGTAATTGGGGCTGGGAATACAGCGATTGATGCCGCGACTTGTTCTGTACGTCTTGGTGCCGAACAAGTGGGGATTATCTATCGTCGTACCCAAAAGGAAATGACAGCTTATGATTTTGAATATGAGTTCGCCAAGCAAGAAGGTGTCGGGTTTCATTGGCTGACTAATCCCTCGAGGATCTTATCGAATGATAGCGGTCAGGTAACGGGCATCGAGTGTGTGAAAATGGTGCTTAGCGAGGCTGGGGAAGATGGGAGGCGCCGTCCAGTCCCGATTTCTGGATCAGAGTTCGTCATACCAGTAGATGGAGTCATCCGTGCCATAGGTCAATCCAGATATGTAGGATTGATTGAGCAGTTTGGCATACAACATGATGATGGCGTCGTTATATTGGAAGGGGATTCCTATAAAACATCGAATGAAAAGGTTTTTGCCTGCGGGGATGTGATTTTTGGAAAAGGCCAAGGTGAGGCAATGGTTGTTTCAGCTGCCCAGCAAGGAAAGAAGACAGCCTATGAAATCGACCTGACTTTAAGGGGCGAAGCGGTGGATATTGCTTAATAATAATGAAAATTAGGAGGCTAATCATGGCTGATTTATCAATTGATCTTGCAGGTATTAAATCTCCCAATCCTTTTTGGCTTGCTTCAGCACCACCTACGAATTCGGGGTATCAAGTACAACGGGCGTTTGAAGCTGGCTGGGGAGGCGCTGTTTGGAAGACATTGGGCGATCCCATCCTGAATGTCTCATCACGTTTTGCGGCTGTTGGTTTTAATGGGCAGAGAGTCGCCGGGTTCAACAATATAGAATTAATTACGGATCGGCCGCTTGAAGTGAATTTGAAAGAAATATATGAAACGAAAAAAAGGTTCCCCGATCATGCAATCATTGCATCCGTAATGGTAGAGCCACGACAGGAAAAGTGGCATGAGATCATCAAGCGGATAGAGGACGTGGGGGTTGATGGTTACGAATTGAACTTTGGCTGCCCGCACGGAATGGCTGAGCGTGGGATGGGGGCCGCTTCGGGACAGGTTCCAGAACTAGTGGAAAAGCAAACATATTGGGCAAAGGAAGCTGCAACAAAACCTGTCATTGTCAAGCTTACCCCCAATATAACAGACATTACGGTTACGGCGGAAGCGGCGGTACGCGGTGGTGCGGATGCAATTAGTATGATCAATACGATTAACAGCTTGGCGGGAGTGGATATCCATTCATGGAACACGATTCCCCATGTAGGCGGCAAGGGGGCTCACGGAGGGTACTGTGGTCCTGCGGTGAAGCCCATCGCTTTAAACATGGTGGCAGAGTGTGCAAGGAACCCAGCGATTAATGTTCCCATTTCCGGAATTGGAGGAATATCAAATTGGCAGGATACAGTGGAGTTTTTGCTGATGGGCTCAACGGGAGTGCAAATTTGTACGGCTGCCATGCATCACGGCTTTAGGATAGTGGAAGATTTGGTTGATGGCCTGTCCAATTACCTGGATGAAAAAGGGATATCCTCTGTGATGGATATTGTCGGTAAGTCTGTACCGCGCTATTCCGATTGGGGGAATTTAGATCTTAATTATAAGGTCGTGGCGCGCATTAATAATGAGGTGTGCATCAATTGCAACAAATGTCATATTGCATGTGAAGATACTTCGCATCAATGTATAGATATGTTAAAGGGCACATCAGGCAGCTCCTTCTTGAGAGTACGTGAAGAAGATTGCGTAGGCTGTAATCTTTGCTCGATCGTATGCCCGGTCGATGGGGCGATCGATATGATCGAATTAACGAATGAATTACCACCTATGACGTGGAATGAACGCCAAGAATTCCTTGGAGGCATAGGTAATGAAAGTGTTGATTTCGTAAAATGATGGAGGGGTCTAATATGAAGAAAATCATTAAAAACGGAACGATCGCAACTGCTGCAGATACGTATCAAGCCGATATATTAATAGAAAATGAGAAGATTGCAATGATTGGCAAGGACCTGCCGGCAGAGGGGGCTGAAGTCATCGATGCAAAAGGTGCTTATATTTTTCCGGGTGGCATTGACCCACATACACATCTCGATATGCCGTTTGGCGGGACAACGACAAAGGATGATTATGAAACGGGTACGATTGCTGCTGCATATGGAGGCACGACAACGGTCATCGACTTTTGTTTGACCGAAAAAGGGGTGCCGTTAAAGAAAGCGATTGAAACATGGCATGAAAAGGCCAATGAAAAAGCCGCCATAGATTATGGTTTTCATTTAATGATCAGTGAGATTAATGATGATGTATTGGCTGAGTTGCCAAGTATCATCGATAATGAAGGGATTTCTTCCTTTAAGGTGTTCATGGCTTACAAGAATGTTTTTCAAGCCGATGATGCCACGCTATATCGCACTTTGCTGCAAGCGAAGGAACTTGGCGCGCTTGTCATGGTTCACGCTGAAAATGGTGATGTCATCGATTATCTTACAAAGCAGGCGCTTGCTGAAGGTAACACCGATCCAATATACCATGCATTAACAAGGCCGCCGGAGCTTGAAGGAGAAGCAACTGGACGGGCAGCTAAACTGACGGAAATGGCAAACGGTCAGCTGTATGTCGTACATGTCACATGTGAAGAGGCAGTAGAAAAGATAATTGAGGCAAGGAATAAAGGCGTTGATATTTGGGGGGAGACTTGTCCGCAATATTTGGTCCTTGATCAGTCCTACCTGGAAAAGCCTCATTTCGAGGGATCTAAATATGTATGGTCCCCTCCATTAAGGGAGAAGAAGAATCAGGAAGTACTATGGAATGCTTTAAAAATGGGACAGCTGCAAACGATAGGATCGGATCAATGCTCTTTTGATTTTAAAGGGCAAAAGGACCTGGGACGTGAAGATTTCACGAAAATACCGAACGGCGGTCCCACGATTGAAGATCGCATGAGTATCCTTTTTTCTGAAGGTGTCTTGAAAGAGCGTATTACCTTGAATCAGTTCGTCGATCTAACTTCTACACGTGCAGCCAAACTTTTTGGATTATTCCCTAAGAAAGGGACGATTGCAGTTGGGTCGGATGCTGATATTGTCATTTTTGACCCGAAGGTGGAAAGGATCATTTCTGCAGATACTCATCATATGGCAGTGGATTATAATGCCTTTGAAGGGATGGAGATTACAGGAGAACCGGTTTCTGTCTTATCTAGAGGGCAATTCGTCATTAAAGATAAACAATTTGTAGGTGATGCTGGAAAAGGGCAATTCTTGAAAAGGGCAAAATACAATACAGCTCAAAAACTGATTGCTGGGAAAAAGCTACCAGTCTGAAACTTTGGTAAGGAATCATGCAAATGAATATAGGGGGATTTGATATGAGTGGGAAGAATGATTATTTAAAGTCTCCCGATTTGCTGCCTATACCTCATAGTGAGAAAAACATAAGTGCAGCCGGATTTGGTTTTATTTGGGTGGGCATGGCCGTAGTATTGGCCGCCTTCGCAATTGGTGGGAACGGTGTTCAAAGTTTATCCTTAGGCTGGGTTGTTCTAGCAACGGTCATTGCCTGTGTGGCTCTTGGCTTTTTGATGACGATGACAGGCGATATAGGAGTTGAGCATGGCATATCTTTCCCTGTCTATATGAGGGCGCCGTTCGGTACGATTGGCACCCATATCCCATCGGTTGTACGGGGGTTTGTAGCTTCATGCTGGTTTGGTCTTAACACCTACTTTGGAGCAACGGCAATGAATGCAATCTTTGCAACCCTCTTTGATTTTGATAATTGGTTTATCTGCTTCCTCATTTTTGCCGTTTTACAATTAGTGAACACGGCAATGGGAATCAAGTCGATAGAACGTTTTGCGGACTTGGCAGCACCCGTTATCATTTTGATTTCTGGCTGGATGTATTTTACCCTTTCCGATCAAGCTGTGGCCCAAGGAAGAGATGTATGGTCCTGGATTGAAAGTCCGGTCACAGGCGGGGCTGCCGCTACGGCTTTCATGGTCGTCATTATGGCAAATATGGGATTCTGGGGCACATTGACGGCAGATATGCCGACACTCTCCCGCTATATAAAGGCACCAAAAAATGAAAAAAATTGGTTCAAGCGCAATAAGGGCCAGATAATTGGGAATATTATCACCTATCCCATCACTCAGACGTTCATGGTCATTATCGGAGCGGTTTCTTATATGGCCGTTTCCAATTACGACCCCGTAGTTGCTATTCAGGGATCCGCAAGTGGAATTGCTCTCGGCGTCCTATTAATCATGATTGTATTTGCTCAATGGTCGACGAATACTACGGCCAATGTCATACCCGCAGCTACCATTTTCTCCAATATCATGGGTCCTAAAATACCGTTTTGGGCGGGGGTCGTTGTAGCGGGGGTCATAGGGATAGTCGTTCAGCCATGGAGCTTGTTCGGTATTATAATAAAGGTTTTATTAATAATAGGTGGAATCCTGGCATCCATTGTCGGCATCCTGGTAGCAGATTATTACTTCCTCCGCAAACGACGAGTCAATGTACTAGCACTCTATGAAAGTGAAGGTCAGTATAAATATTTGAATGGAGTTAATTGGGCAGGAATCATTTCTTGGGCGATTGGAGGAATCGGTGCAACGATTTTTTCAAATTATTCGTTTATTGTTGGTTTTGTTCTGGGCAGTGCAAGTTATTATACATTAGCTAAGTTTTGGTGGTTCAAGAAATATGAGCAAGCTGAAATCATGGATCCCAGTGATGAGAAATATTTGGGTATTACAGTCGGAAGGGATTGGGAAATCAAAAAAGATTTAGAACGCGAAGAAGAGATGGTTATCACGGCTGAAACAGGCCGGGAGAACGTGTGAAAAAAGGGGGAATGGAAATGTCCGAATATCAAGATTATCGCTTAGAAAGGGAACAAATCGATTTTTTACTTGAAAGAGGATATCGAATCACCCGGGTTTCAGAAAATTTAAGCGGGGCTTTTCTCGATTTTGAACTGATTGAAGGGACGAAGCAGGAATGGAAACAGTTGAACATCAAAACCCCGGAAGGAAGAAAATACTTCTCTACGCTGCTTTTCAAGAAGTTGAATTAAAATGAAAAAGGTTTGAAGTGGGCCTATTCCTCAATGAATGGGTCTTTTTTGTACGTGTTTAGACGTTTGCTTTAATAGGGAAATGATACGGATAAAACGTGAATGAACAGATGGATTTGGTTTGCCTGGCAGCAATGTGGATGGAAAAACGCCGAATTTTATGTAGAATTTTGACGTTAGATTTTCTGACAAGTGTCTGGAGGTTTAAGGATTGTCCGTTTATAATAGATTTTAAAGCAGTTTATAAAAGGATGTGGATGGATGAATACGTCGATTACAATCGAGGAAATTCTAACGCGCAAGCATTTCAATCTGACGGATATAATCGCAGGTAGCAGTGGGATAAAGCGTCGAGTGAAGTGGGTCCACTGCATGGAAGTCACCCAAATCAGCCATTTGTTAAATGGAAATGAACTTATTCTGTCCACCGGTTTAGGTTGGAAAGATTGTGATGAAACGCTTCTCTCCTATTTAAAACAGTTAATTGAATGCAATGCGGCTGGGCTCTGTATTGAGATTGGCTCCAACACGATGGCAGTGCCGCAGTGTGCCATTGATCTTGCGAATGAACAACAATTCCCTATCATCCTTTTTCATGAAGAAGTCCCTTTCGTGGAAATCACTCAGGATATTCATTCCCTAATCATTAATAAACAATATCAAATGATCTCCAACTTAGAAAACTACTCCCAGCAGTTAAATAAATATCTCCTCGAAATTGACCATTATGAACCAATTCTAAAATTTCTCCATAGCTACTTAAATGTACAGGTTATTCTTATTTTTAATGAAAATGACATAGCCAGCATTCCAAAAATAAATAAAAAGGTAACCTATCAAATGGTAGCGGACGTATATGAAGAAAAGCGGAATGTGGATAAAACCGTTCTTAGACAGCCGATTCAAGTGCTTGGTGAGAATTATGCGGAACTGCTCATTTGCAGCAACGACAGAGCGTTGACGGACTTTGATTCACTTATTTTGGATCGGACGGCTACCGCTTTGGCACAACATCTATTAAGGGATTTATATATAGAAGAAAAGAAAATGTCGGAAGAGAGTAAATGGCTGACAAATTGGATTGAAGGTGAGTATAGTGATGAAGCAATCCGAGAGAGGCTTTCTTATGTTGATCCGAAAATGCAGTTAGATGGCGGAATCGTCTGCATTTGCAAGCAGCATCCAAGGTTTAATAAAAGTTCTGCAAAATTGGATGGAACTTATTTCAAGATAATGTTTAGGACAGTCTTTGAACAATACGGCTTTCAGATATTTTCTATGGAAGTACACCAGCATCTTGTTTTTATTTTAGGCGATAATCGTTCATCTGAAGATTGGAAATCGAGGGTGACAGGCGCAGTTGATCGTATTATGAAAATGGATGTAAGCGGTCGTAATCGCATGAGTCAGCTTTCTATTGGTTTTGGAAAGCATGTTCAAAGGTTAAGTGAGATTTATAAAAGTTATGAAACGGCACGAGAGACTCTATTGCTTCAGGATACCTTACCAAAGGAGAGCAGAAGCTTTTTTTATCAGGACTTACATATGCACCGCATGATTTCCCTCATAAATAAACATGGTAATCTGGAGGAAACGGTGCACGAATATTTAGGTCCTGTCATTGAATATGACAGGCAAAACAATGGGGAATTAATGCCTACCTTAAAGACCTATCTAGCTTGTAACGGATCTAAACAGGAAACTTCAAAACAACTATTCATTGTTCGGCAAACACTTTATCATAGGCTCGAAAAGTTAGAGAAACTGTTAGGTTCCGATTTTATGCGTTCGGATAAGCGTCTGGGCCTCGAATTCATGATTTTTGCATTGGACTTCTTACAGTATAGCAGCAGGAAGGTCAGTGGAAAGTATGTGGATAAATATATTGGTAAGTAAAAAATAAGTGTGAATCAAGGGTGTCCCAAGGACATCCTTTTTTGAATGGAAGAAGAGGGAATTTAATAAACTGGTGAATACAGGGATAATGCTGACATCAAAATGGCCTTTATAGCTTTTTTGATGTCAGCATCTTTTTTTAATATTCATCTTTTTTCGAAAGGCAGTGATCACATTCCAAAAGGTAAGATTCAGCTTGTTCAGTGATATGAGTGCCGCACTCCGTACATTGTTTAGGTGGCAGGTTCCTGAAGAATTCCAACGGGTTTTTCGTTTGCATAGTGTTTCCTCCTTAAGATTAGGTGTAATTAGTCTTGGCGTTTGGAAAGGCAGTGATCACATTCCAAAAGGTAAGATTCAGCTTGTTCAGTGATAGGAGTGCTACACTCCGTACATTGTTTAGGTGGCAGGTTCCTGAAAAATCCCAATGGGTTTTTCGTTTGCATAATGTTTCCTCCTTAAGATTAGGTGTAATTAGTCTTGGCGTTTGGAAAGGCAGTGATCACATTCCAAAAGGTAGGATTCAGCTTGTTCAGTGATAGGAGTGCCGCACTCCGTACATTGTTTAGGTGGCAGGTTCCTGAAGAATTCCAACGGGTTTTTCGTTTGCATGGTAAGTTCCTCCTTAAGATTTGGTTAATTAGTCTTCGCGTTTGGAAAGGCAGCGGTCACATTCCATTAAGTAAGATTCAGCGTGTTCAATAATATGGTCACCGCACTCGGGGCAATGTTTAGCAGGGATATTGTTGAAAAATTCAATGGATTTTTTCATTTGCATAGTCATTTCCTCCTTTTAAATCGTTAATTAATTCTTGTTTTCTATTTATTCATCACGTTTAGAAAGGCAGCGATCGCATTCCAGCAGATAGGAATCTGAGTGGTCCACATGTGTTTCACCACATTCTGGGCAATGTTTAAATGAATTGATTATTAATGAATCAGATTGATTTATTTGCATGTCTCGCTCCTCCTCTTTATAGTACAGATAAAATTGTTTGTCTGTTGTTATAATACAGTATATACCCGAATTTGGAAATTGTATAGGTATTTTACAGAAAATTTAAAATTTATTTCATGACAAGTCTGAAAACCCTATAGCGATGGGGATTGTCAACTTTTTTTTCTTCTCAATTATTAGATAATTAAAGAAAAATACATGTTGTAAAGGAAAAAAACAAAGAGTGAATGAGATGGATAGGCAATTTTTAATCGATTAAAAAAGAAATTAATGTAACAGATATGGAACAGGTGTTTTTGAAGTTCATGATTACCTGTTTCACATTCCATGTTGCTCAAAAGTCTGAGAAAATCGGCAATCGGCAGCTATTATATGAGAGCTCTTGGCCGATACGAACGACCAAAAAAAGTGTCCGTATGGTTTTAGTACTTCAGGAAAGAGGTAACTTGCTAGTAGAAGTACATTAATGGGAGGTAGAGTATGTCCAAAGTGATGATTATCATTAATCCATCTTCAGGTAAGGAAAAGGCAGCGAAGATTTTGCCGAATGCAAAAAAAGCGCTTGGTGGTATGTTTGATCAAGTGATCGTTCGTGAAACTGAAGGAGAGGGAGATGCTACGAAATTTGCTAATGAAGCTTGTACAGAAAGGTTCGATGCTGTCATTTCCATGGGTGGGGATGGAACGGTGAATGAGGTTGTGAATGGGTTGGGAGAACAGGAACATCGGCCAATTTTCGGAATCGTTCCACTAGGGACCGTTAATGACTTTGCTAGATCTTTGGGTATACCCCTGAATCCTATTGAAGCTATAGAGATAATAAAGGATAGGCAGATTAAGGAATCCGACATAGGGAAGATCAATGATCATTACTTCATGAATGTGTTGGCAGTCGGTGGCATTGCCGAGGCTACCTATAATGTTTCCGTTGAACAAAAGACCCGTCTTGGCTCAATGGCATATATCATCGAAGGAGCAAAAGCAATTATTAAAAAGAATCCGTTTCCTTTAACGGTTGAACATGATCAGGGAAGGTGGCTGGGTGAGGCTCATTTACTGATTGCCACAATGACGAACTCTGTCGGCGGTTTCGAGCAGCTTGCACCAGAGGCAAAAGTGAATGATGGAAAGCTGCATACATTCATTATTAAAGATTTATCCCTTCCACTTGTCGTCAAGATCATTCCGAGTTTAATGAGGGGGGAGATTAAGGGACATGATGAAGTTGAATATATTCAAACTTCCAAGCTCCATTTATCCACATCAGAGGAACTTGCAGTCAATATCGATGGTGATGAAGGGTTCCTTCTTCCTCTACAGGCAAATGTACTGCACAAACACCTTCGTCTATTTGTCCCGGGGGCAAAATGAGTGTTGCAGAAAGATAGCAAGCATAGTGTGTGCAATGAACATAAGCCAACTTGTTTGTGGTTAGTCTAAAAGACCATCCTCATTGAAACAAGTGGGAAAAGCTGATTAGGGCAATGTCGCCTCATCAGTTTTTTTTGTGGAGGTTAACATCATGGAAGAGGGCAGGATTCCACTCATGACTGGCGTGATCAAATCCCCCATCCTTATGACATTCCTTCACACGCTATCATAAAGTTATAAGCGTTTATAAAAGATATCATTATCAGGAGGATTCTAGGCAAGAATAGTTAATACATGAATGGTTGGGTATAAATATGTTACGCTTATAGTTATGTAAATAGATGAGAGAGGATGTTAGATGTTAGTATGGAGTTTTTTCTTGTTATATTAGCCCTTCTAATATTAATTGGAATGTCTAATGTAATTAACCATTTTATACCCTTTATACCTGTACCATTAATACAAATAGCACTGGGTGTTACATTGGCGCTTTTACCTTTTGGTATCCATGTAGAGATGGAGACAGAGCTGTTTTTGCTGTTGTTCATCGCACCCCTTTTATTCAATGATGGGAAAAATGTACCCCGCACAGCACTATGGAAGTTGAGGGCACCTATTCTCATGCTTGCATTAGGCCTGGTATTCATTACGGTTTGGTCAGGCGGGTACTTAATCAATTGGATGATTCCTTCGATTCCATTGCCGGCTGCATTCGCTTTAGCGGCCATTTTGTCACCTACGGATGTAGTGGCAGTTAGCGCTTTGGCGAGTCGAGTTAAGTTACCTAAGAGCATCATGCACCTTCTTGAAGGCGAAGGGCTAATGAATGATGCCTCAGGTCTAGTTGCCTTTAAGTTTGCGGTTGCAGCTACAGTCACTGGTGTTTTCTCCTTAGTGGATGCTACGTTCAGTTTCATATGGATTGCAATTGGCGGGTTTGTAGGTGGAGCAATAATAGCTTTCATCATTATCAGGCTTCGTGTATTTCTTCGCCGCTTAGGGATGGAAGACGTCACGATGCATATGCTGATCCAAATCCTAACTCCCTTTATTATTTTCCTCGCTGTGGAACATTTCCACCTTTCTGGGATTTTAGCGGTTGTGGCTGGGGGAATTGTCCATGCCATTGAACGAGATCGGGAAATATCACCAACAATAGAACTTCAGGTCGTCTCAAAGAGTACATGGTCCGTCATTTTATATGTATTGAATGGACTAGTCTTCGTTTTGCTTGGCTTGCAAATCCCAAGCGTTGCGAAAACGATCTTTCAAGATCCGGCCTTCAATAATGGACAAGTGATCCTTTATATCGTGATCATTACACTTTTCCTCTTCGCTTTACGATTCATTTGGCTTACGGCTGCCTGGTCGATTGGCTGGATCACGAAAAAAGTAGGCGCCCAAAAACCAGACTTCAAAGCAGCCGGAATCATAACCATTTCCGGGGTTCGCGGAGCTGTAACGTTAGCGGGTTCGTTCTCGATTCCGTATGTGTTGGCAGATGGAAGTCCTTTTCCTGAGCGTTCGTTAATCATCTTCATTGCCGCAGGAGTCATATTGCTGACCTTGATTGTTGCGAGTGTATTTCTGCCAATCATAGCACGGTCAGAAGAAGAGGAAGTAATCGATAAGCAGGCTGACAAAACAAAAGCTGCGACTATTCACACACATCAAGCGGCTATTCGGGTAGTTGAGTCCCAAATGACAGATGAAAACCGGGAAGCTGCCTTATCGATCATTTCGAGGTACTATACCAAGATCAATGAATTGTCCTATGTAGAACAAGAGAAAGACCCAGCTGCATTAAGGGAAGAAGAGAAGGTCCTTCGCTTTAAGGCCCTTGAAGCAGAGCAAAGATTCCTGGATAAACTTATTAAGGATGAAAGAGTGGACCGGGAGACGGCGTATATATGCAAGGAATACATCCAGCGTATGGAAGGTGCTGTAACAAATCGATTGAAGTTCCGTTTTTTCAGGTCCGTCACGCTTTTCAGAAGAAGCATGCTGAGGGTTTTTAAATTATTTTTCCCTAATAAAAGTGAAATAAGAAAAATCAATCTTGAGAGATTGGAAAAAGTCAGGGATCTTAAAATCCGGATGTATAAAGCTGCCATCCAAGAGATACAAGCAGGCATTATATCTGAAAATCATGCAACTTCATCGATGATCATTGAAGAGTATAAAGTGCTGATTATAAAATGCAAACGAGAAAATAGAGGCCGTATCCCTAGTAAAATGGCCGAATATGAAAGAGAGCTGTTCTATAAAGCGATCCAGGCGGAAAGGGACGAAGTACAGGATATGTTTGAAAAACGACAAATCCCCCGTGAGGTTGCCAACATACTTCGCCAGCAAATCAATTTGCGGGAAGCACTAACGATCAATGAAAACACCTATTGAACATAATGAAAGAGCGCTGCCGATATATTCGGCGGCGCTTATTAAGGTTAGTGGAGGAATTCTTAGGGGAGGCATCGAATAAATAAGGAGTGTGCTTGGGTGGAATGGGACCAGGAGATCGAGACCATCGCCTTAACGCTTAACCTTGGAATAATGAAATACGGAGTATCATATATGAGGGCATTTAGACTTTTCGATAGGGGGAAGGTCTTTTTCTTTGTCCAATTTGTTACATGTCGCTTTAGGAAACTGGCTGATTTAGAGGGAAGCTTTTAATAATACTGCTGCCTTATGGTACACTTTACTTATGAAAATTACGTTAATCGAGGTGTAGTCCTAATGAAAACGGTCGTAGTCGTTGGCGGAGGCATTACCGGCTTATCAACCATGTATTATTTACAAAAAGCGGCTAAAGCACAGAATCTTTCCGTGCGATTAATATTAATAGAAGGTAATGAGAAATTAGGCGGTAAAATCAGGACGGTTCATGACGGTCCATTTAAAATAGAAGCGGGTGCCGATTCGATCGTCGCCAGAAAACAAAATATAAAACCATTTCTTGAAGAATTGAATCTAGAGGATCAAGTGGTCTATAATGCGACGGGAAAATCATTTATCCATACGGATGGCATGCTGAAGAAAATCCCTGAAGACGCCTTGTTTGGAATTCCAATGAGCATTGAGTCTTTGGCGAACAGCGATCTGGTATCTGCACAAGGAAAGGTAGACGCCTTAAAGGATTTCTATACGAAAAACGAGACGTTTACGAAGAATGACTCAATCGGCTTATTTCTTGAAAGTTTCTTAGGTAAGGAATTGGTGCAAAAACAGATTTCGCCTGTCCTTTCGGGTGTTTATTCAGGGAAATTAAATGAATTGACGATTGCTAAAACACTGCCGGAAATGCTGGATTATAAAAATGAATATGGCAGTATCATACGCGGTCTATCGGAAAATAAGCAGAAATACCAAAGCAAGGGAAATAAGAAGTTCCTTTCGTTTAAAAATGGCTTATCAGCATTGATTGATCGTATTGTGGAAAGCCTTGATATGGTGGAGATTTTAAAGGGTGTCCAGGCGGAAAAAATCACAAAGAATGATAAGGGGTATATCCTTTCATTGGCAAACGGTGAAAAGCTGGAAACGGACTATATCGTATTAAGTACGCCGCATACCAGCGCCCAGAAACTATTGGGTGATCGTGAGTTGGATGAGGACTTTGACGGCTTGATCGATAGTTCCATGATTAGCGTTTACATTGGGTTCGATATACCGGACAGCATGCTTCCTAATGACGGGACAGGTTTCATTGCAGGTGATAATAGTGATTTGATCTGCAATGCCTGTACTTGGACGAGCCGGAAATGGGAGCATACTTCTGAAAACAGTCAGCTTTTAGTAAGGCTTTTTTATAAAAGCTCAAGCCCGGAATATGAACGGTTACGGTCCCTTACAAAACAGGAATTAATGAATGTCGCTTTAGGCGACATTAAAAATAGTTTGAGCATTACTGGAACTCCGATGACGAGTGAAGTGACGAGATGGCATGAAAATATGCCGAACTACCATATAAAGCATCCCCAAATCGTTCAATCCCTGGAGGCTAAAATCTCCGAGAACTATCCGAATGTTTTACTTGCGGGCTGTTCATACAATGGTGTCGGAATACCGGACTGTATTGCAGATGGAGAAAAGAAAGCGCAAGAGATTTGTGCGAAGTTGTAAAAGGGGGACTGCCAGTTGGCAGCCCTCTTTTTTTGTGTTGGATATCCTGGGAATTCGTTTGAAGTTTCCTATATTTCCTGTATAATAATATTCGATAAATTAAACTAAAAGTTTACTTATACAAAACTTTTTTTACTGCATGTTTACTATAAGTAAACAAAATTGAGGGTAATACGATGCAAATAGGAAAGAAAATAAAGAATCTTCGCTTGAAAAAAGGATTGACCCAGGAAGAGTTGGGAGAAAGAACGGATTTAAGCAAAGGATATATTTCACAAATGGAAAGAGACTTAAGCTCCCCATCAATTGAAACGCTTTTCAATATTCTAGAGGTACTCGGCTGCAAGCCGAAGCAGTTTTTCGATGAAGAGGATCAGGTCCAAAAAGTGGTCTACGAAGAAGAAGAACAAACCTTTTTCATCGATGAGGAACGAGGCTATCAAATTCAATGGCTTGTACCTGAATCGAATGAGAAGGAAATGGAACCAATTCGCCTGACTCTTCAGGAAAAAGGGGAGTTCAAACAATTCGAACCATCCTTGTCGGAAACATTCGGTTATGTATTAAAAGGTAGGGTCATTGTAAAACTTGGTATACATACTTATTTCGTCAATGCAGGGGAATCCATTTATTTTCATGCTTCCGATGAACATCAAATCATCAATGATTTTGAAGGTCCATCCGAGTTATTGCTCGTTGTGACGGAATCATACCTATAGAAATTCAAAACAACGGCAACCGTTTGTTTATGGTAAAGATAGATGAAGTAAGGAAAGAGGGAAGTAGCTATTATGGCAAACGAGAATATAATACGCTTCGAACAAGTTACGAAGCACTTTGATGATGATACGGTCGTTCTCGATAACGTTAGTTTTGAAATCGAGAAAGGTAAGTTCTATACGCTCTTGGGTCCTTCCGGCTGTGGGAAGACAACGATCCTTCGTTTGATTGCCGGATTTACGGAAGCATCCAAAGGGGATATTTATTTTGAAGGAAAAAAGATCAATGATGTACCAGCCAATAAAAGGCAAGTTAATACGGTTTTTCAAGATTATGCCCTTTTTCCGCATTTAAATGTGTTTGAAAATGTAGCATTCGGTCTTCGGATCAAGAAAATGAAAAATCCGGAAGTGGAAAAAAAGGTGAAGGAAGCTCTAAGCTTTGTTAATTTGGATGGCTATGAAAAACGGGAGATCAGGGAAATGTCCGGGGGACAACGACAAAGGGTAGCGATTGCCAGGGCAATCGTTAATGAACCGGAGGTCATCCTTCTAGATGAACCACTATCTGCCCTTGATTTGAAATTGCGTACGGAAATGCAATATGAATTGCGGGAACTGCAACAAAGGCTGGGCATAACCTTTATCTTCGTCACTCATGACCAAGAGGAAGCATTAGCGATGTCTGATGAGATTTTTGTTCTTAACAAAGGGAAAATTCAGCAGAGCGGAACTCCAACGGATATATATGATGAACCGCTTAATCGGTTCGTTGCCGATTTCATTGGTGAGTCGAATATCGTTAAAGGAAAAATGATTGAGGATTACCTAGTGGAATTCGTCGGAAGGCAGTTCGAATGTGTTGACCAAGGCTTGAACAGCAATGAAGCTGTTGATATCGTCATCCGTCCGGAAGATTTACAGATTACTTCCACGAATCGCGGTAAGCTGCAAGTTCGGGTGGACTCTCAGCTATTTCGCGGTGTCCATTATGAAATAAGCTGCTATGACCATGATGGAAATGAATGGCTTGTCCAATCAACTAAAAGGGTGTCAGTCGGCGATGAAATAGGACTTTATTTCGATCCTGAATCGATTCATGTCATGCGATTGGGTGAAACGGAAGAAGAATTCGATAAGCGCCTTGAAGCGTATCATGATGGGGAAAGTCATGAAGAATAAATTATCCCGGAATATTTACTTCATACCCTATGTCTTATGGATTGCTCTATTCGTAATTGCACCCATTTTGCTAATCCTTTACTATTCGTTCTTCGATATTGAAGGAAATCCATCTTTGATTAACTATCAAAAGTTCTTTACACCTGTATATTTAAAAATGACTATAAGCTCATTTTGGTATGCTTTTCTGATTACGGGCATATCCCTTTTAGTGGCTTACCCTACTGCTTTTTTGTTAACGAAAACAAAGCATAAGCAGTTGTGGCTTTTACTGATTATCGTACCTTCCTGGATTAATTTACTCTTAAAAGCTTATGCCTTCATTGGCATTTTTGGCACATATGGTGTGGCGAACGGTTTTCTGGAAGCGATGGGAATCGGCAAGCAGCAAATTCTTTTCACGGATTTCAGCTTCATATTCGTTTCGGTTTATATATTCATCCCGTTTATGATCTTACCGATATTCAATGCGCTGGATGAAATGAATCCAACCCTTTTGGATGCGGCCAATGACTTGGGAGCGTCCCGATGGATGACATTCCGCCGCGTCATTTTTCCATTGACGATAGATGGTGTAAAAACGGGATGCCAGGTCGTCTTCATCCCGGCACTTTCATTGTTCATGCTTACGAGGTTGATTGCCGGTAACCGTGTCATTACCCTTGGTACGGCCATCGAACAGCATTTTCTCGTGACACAGGATTGGGGAATGGGTTCCACGATTGCTGTATTTTTGATCATTATAATGTTCCTGATTATGTTTGTAACGGGTAACCGAAAGCAGGGTGTGTAAATTGAGTAATAAATTATCACCACTATCAAAAGCGTTTCTCGTTTTGATATTTCTCATCCTCTATGCACCGATTTTCTTTTTAGTCTTTTACTCGTTTAACAGCGGCGGAACGATGTATGACTTTAAAGGGTTTACCATGGAGTGGTACAAGGAGTTGTTCCAAGATACAAGATTGTTGATCATTGTATTGAATACGCTTGTGATTGCTTTATTATCTGCATTGATCGCCACGATCATTGGGGTGATTGGAGCCATTGGAATTAGATCCTTTACGAGCAGTAAAGCCAAGAATACAGTATTGTCCTTGAATAACGTATTGATTGTCAGCCCAGATGTGATCATAGGTGCTTCTTTCCTGATTCTATTCACAATGGCTGGAATCAAGCTTGGTTTCTACTCAGTATTGTTGTCGCATATTGCCTTCAGCATTCCGATTGTTGTGCTGCTGGTCCTTCCAAAGCTTCAGGAAATGAGCCCTACCTTAATTGATGCGGCTCGAGATTTAGGGGCAAGCCGATGGGATGTATTGACGAAGGTCATCCTTCCTTATATCTTACCAGGTATCCTTGCAGGCTTTTTTATGGCATTGACTTATTCACTTGATGATTTTGCGGTGACGTTCTTTGTGACTGGTAATGGATTTTCCACTCTTTCCGTGGAAATCTATTCATTGGCCCGACGTGGGATTTCCTTGAATATTAATGCGTTATCAACACTGCTGTTCGTTGTGACATTCCTGCTGGTTGTCGTTTATTACTTTATCACTCAACGTGTCAGGCAGACGGGAATGGGGGGAAAACGATGAAGAAGCTTGTCCAAATGTTTTTAGTCATTTCCCTTGTATCCGCGTTGCTGTTATATGCGATTTCAAGATTGAATTCATCGCAGGGGTTTACGAGCAGCAATACGCTTACCATCTATAATTGGGGCGATTACATCGATACGGAATTAATCGACCGCTTTGAGGAAGAAACGGGCATAAAGGTCATATATGAGACGTTCGATTCCAATGAGGCGATGATGACTAAAATCGAACAGGGCGGTACGACTTATGATATTGCCATCCCATCTGAATATATGATCGATAAAATGCGACAAGAAGACTTACTGGTCCCCTTGGATCATTCCAAGCTTCCCAACCTGAAAAATATCGACGAGCGATTCATCGATCTGCCATTCGATCCGGAGAATAAATATTCCGTGCCATATTTCTGGGGGACGGTTGGGATTGTTTACAATTCCAAGATGCTCGGCGGCAAAGTGATAACAGCCTGGGCGGATTTATGGGATAAAGATTTAAAAAATGAAATCCTTTTGACGGATGGGGCCCGAGAAGTGATGGGGATGGGGCTGAACTCTTTGAATTATTCCTTGAATGATACGGATGATGAACATCTCCAAGAGGCGAAGTCCAAGCTTGATGCACTCACTCCGAACATTAAAGCGATCGTTGGAGATGAAAGCCGTATGCTATTGGAAGCCCAGGAGGCGGCGATTGGTCTTGTGTGGTCTGGAGTGGCTTCAGAAATCATGGCTGAAAATGAGGATCTTGAATACGTGGTTCCAAAAGAGGGGTCCAATTTATGGTTTGATAATATGGTCATCCCGAAAACGACCAAAAATGTCGAGGCGGCTCATCAGTTCATTAACTTCATGCTGGACCCGGAAGTGGCGGCACAGAATGCTGATTATGTAAGCTACTCGACACCCAATAAGGAAGCACTGAAATATATGCCGGAAGAAGTGGTGAAGGACGAACGTTTCTATCCATCACCAGAGCTGACCGAGAAGCTGGAAGTGTACGAAAACCTAGGGAAGAAAAACTTGGCCCGTTACAACGAACTCTTCCTTGAATTTAAGATGCATCGTAAATAACACAACAAAAAAAGCATGGTGTAGGAATTACCTCCTTACACCATGCTTTTTCGTTTCTGTGTTTTTGGCACTTTGTTACCTGTATATCAAAAGTCCAAATAACGGTATAATTTCGTTTTTTGTAATGATCAACAAAAATCTCAATGTAAATTGTAGCAGAATGAAATACTCTAAAATATCTGTAGGGATATAAGTATGTTAGTATAATGATTGAGTTAGTACATATTGAAGGTGGAACTAAAATCTTAAGGATTAATTAATATTTCAAAGCTATCATAATAGAAAAATTAAGGGAGAGCATTCATGAAACTATTAAGAAGCACGAAGGCATATATTTGGGCAGGGAGCATTTTAATCATTGCTGGTATCATGGTATTTGCTATGGTTTCGTCCAAGGATAAGACAATGGCGAGTATCGATGGCGAGAAAATCAATAAGGATGAACTATACGACGCGCTTGTTGCGGGGTATGGAACTGATACGTTAGAACTTTTAATTACGAATAAATTGGTTGAATTGGAAGCGGAAAAAGAAGGAATTAAAATAAAGGATGAAGAAATCCAGAAAGAAATCGATACGATGGTTGAATCCTATGGTGATGAAAAAACATTCAAAGAGCAATTGGAAGCAAGCGGCTCTTCCATGGATGCCTTGAAAAAAGACATCGTCGTTTATTTGCAAACGAAAAAGATGATCGAGCCGAGAATTACCGTGACAGATGATGAAATCAGTACGTATTTTGAAGAAAATAAAGATACATTTGATCAAGCGGAACAAGTGGAGGCTAGTCATATTTTAGTCAAAGACGAACAGACAGCTAAAAAAGTTGCGAAAGAAATTGCAGACGGCGGTGACTTCGCTAAATTGGCAGCTGAATATTCCACAGATACAAAAACGGCCGATAACGGTGGAAGCTTAGGGTATTTCGGAAAAGGTGAAATGGTGGACGAGTTTGAAGATGTTGCCTTTGATCTTGGTATAGATAAAGTCAGTGATCCAGTCAAATCCGATTACGGGTACCATATCATAAAAGTAACAGGTAAGAAGGAAGCAAAAAAAGCTAATTTAGAAGACAGTAAAGAAGTCATTAAAGAAACGCTTCTTTCTGAAAGATTACAAGAGGAATATCCCGTTTGGTTAGCAGAAGTAAAAAAAGACCATGAGATAACGAATAAATTAGAGGGTTCTAACTAAGATCATCAAGTGAAATGATATATGGAAAAAACAAAAGCTGGGACATATGCCTCAGCTTTTGTTTTTTTATGGTTTATACAATGGAAGTTGATTTCCGCTCCAGGCACTCGCTTTCCGCGGGCGGTCAGGGAGCCTCCTCGGCATGCGCCTGCGGGGTCTCCCCTAGACGCGCTTTTCCCGCAGGAGTCTTGCACCATCCGCTCCAATCAACTTTGTTATAACATTAAGATAGGAACTATACCTGGAGTTGAAGGTGTTACTACGTGTTCCGAACCCTTTTTGCCTAAAGTTTTTTTATGGTTTATACATTGGAAGTTGATTTCCGCTCCAGGCACTCGCTTTCCGCGGGCGGTCAGGAAGCCTCCTCGGCATGCGCCTGCGGGGTCTCCCCTAGACGCGCTTTTCCCCGCAGGAGTCTCGCACCATCCGCTCCAATCAACTTTGTTATAACATTTAGATAGAAACCATACCTATGGAGTTGAAGGTGTTACTACGTGTTCCGAACCCTTTTTGCCTAAAGTTTTTTTATGGTTTATACAATGGAAGTTGATTTCCGCTCCTGGCACTCGCTTTCCGCGGGCGGTCGGGAAGCCTCCTCGGCATGCGCCTGCGGGGTCTCCCCTAGACGCGCTTTTCCCGCAGGAGTCTCGCACCATCCGCTCCGATCAACTTTGTTATAACATTTAGATAGAAATCATACCTATGGAGTTGAAGGTGTTACTACGTGTTCCGACCCCTTTTTGCCTAAAGTTTTTTTATGGTTTATACAATGGAAGTTGATTTCCGCTCCTGGCACTCGCTTTCCGCGGGCGGTCAGGAAGCCTCCTCGGCATGCGCCTGCGGGGTCTCCCCTAGACGCGCTTTTCCCGCCGCTCCGATCAACTTTGTTATAACATTTAGATAGAAATCATACCTATGGAGTTGAAGGTGTTACTTTGGGTCAATGGGTTCGGGAACTTCATTTGATGAAGGGTGCATTTTCCGGACCCCTTTGTCTACAAACTAAAGCTGAGGCGTAATGCCTCAGCTTTTTTATATATTAAAAGTTGGATGAAATGGATTTTTCATTGGATAATCCTGATTGTGTAACGATTTCATCACTCTCTTTTTCACCTTTTCGATGATCGGAATTCATCGATTGTGCTGGCGTTTCTTTCAGTTGTTTACCGGCAACGACCACTTTTGAGCTGATGTCCTTTATTTCATTTGTTGCTTCCTTAGCTGTACCAAGAGCATTAGTGGAGATATCTTTTACTTCGGATACTTTTCCCACAACGTCTTCATTGACGGTTTCATATAAGGTTCCCACGTCATTGATTGCCTCTTTAATCGTCTCGGTTGCCCCTTTGACTCCAGACACCATCTGTTCCTTCATTTCTCCGGGGTTTTCCTTAACTTGTTCAATCATATTCATGGAGTTGTCTTTTAAAAGGACGGCTGACCGCTTTACTTTATTCCTTGTGTTGGAGTCAAGTAATGTCAAAGCACCGCCAACGAGTCCTCCGATGAGAATTCCTTTTAATAGTTTGCTATTCCTTTGAGTTTCGATAGTCGATTGAGTCATTAATATTTCCTCCTTAAGAATAGTAGATTGTTTGCTTAATATGTTTTTCCCTTATTTACCATAGGTTAAACTGGAAATAATAAACTGTAATGGGATTGACACAATAAATAAAACAGTAGTAAGCTACATATAGTTAAATGACTGAACTAATATTTAAGAGGTGTAACCATGACTAATGAAAAAGTTTCTGGATTGATTGATCGATATATGAAAGTTTCCTTCTATGTTAATAAAATGGGTGAACTTTTAATAAAAGATCAAATTTGTGATGTGCTGACGAACGAACAATACTACACTTTACGGTTTATCGAACAACAACGATTATGTACCTCGACGGAAATCAGTGATGCCTTTTATATAAATAAGAGTGCCGTCACTTCCAACATCAACAGGCTTGAAGGCAAAGGATTGATCGAACGGGAACAGGACCTGGATGACCGGAGGGTCTTTCACTTGAAGCTTTCCAAGGAGGGTGAAGGATTGTTACAGGAAACGGAAAATAAGATTCATAATTTGGTGGAGAGAATCATGACGAAATTTGAATATGAAGAGATTGTTAAATTCCTTGATACATATGAGAAGCTTTCACAAATTTTCATTCAAATGAAGAATGGGGAACAGGAGGAAATATAAATGAGGGGGATCATAAAGGGAAGATGGTTCGTCATTATCCTTTGGGTGGCCATTACAACGGGTTTATTGTTTGCGGCCCCGAATATGGCGGAGCTAGTCCGGGATAAGGGACAGTTGGATGTACCGGCAGAATATTCATCTGGAATGGCCAATGAACTTATGAAGGAGATACAGGATGAGGACGAGTCACAGGTAGCTCTCGTATTTCATGGTAATAAGAAATTATCTTCCTCGGAATTGAAGGAAATAGACCTTGCCATCCAAAAGCTTGAGAAGAATAAAACAGAGCTTGGCATAACTGAGGTCATGACCCACTTTAAAGATCCCTCACTTAAGGATCAGTTGGTCTCGGGAGATGAATCCACGGTCTTGGCATCCATCAAAATGGTAAAGGGTGACCGAGAAGCTAAGGAAGTGATCGATGCCCTTTATAAAGAATTGGAACAAGTGGATGTCGAGCATTATTACACAAGCAGCTGGATGATCGATGAAGATCTTAATACCAATTCCCAAGAAGGCTTGAAAAAAACGGAAGGCATTACGGTTGTCTTCATTTTGGCGGTATTGCTGATAGTTTTCCGTTCAGTGGTGACACCGATCATTCCGTTAATCACGGTCGGTTTCACTTATTTATGTTCACAATCCATCGTCTCATTCCTAGTGGATAGATGGGACTTTCCGATTTCGTCTTACACCCAAATATTCCTGGTTGGTATTTTATTTGGAATCGGTACCGATTATTGCATTCTACTGCTTAGTCGATTCAAAGAGGAACTATCGTCACAGGAATCTTTACTTGAAGCGCTCGTGGAGACATACCGAACTGCTGGTAAAACGGTCTTTTTTAGCGGGCTCACGGTAATGATTGGTTTTGCGGCAATTGGTTTTTCTACTTTTAAACTCTATCAATCTGCTGCAGCCGTTGCCATAGGGGTTTTCATCTTAATGATTGCCCTATATACGATCGTACCATTTTTCATGATGGTTCTTGGCAAAAAGCTATTTTGGCCGGCAAAAGGGAAGCTTGCGCATAGTGAAAGTAAATTATGGGGGAATCTTGGTAATTTCTCCTTGAACCGTCCATTGTTGGCACTAATAATCGTTGCCATCATCTGTGTTCCTTTTTTGTTTATGTATGATGGGGAAATTTCTTATAACTCCCTTGAGGAAGCGGGGGATGATGTTCCTTCCATCATGGCATTCAATATCATTTCCGATGAATTCGGCCCGGGACAATCGATGCCAACACAGATTGTCATAAAAAATGACGAACGTATGGATTCGGAAGAATACGTCGCACTTGCGGAAAAAATCAGCCAGGAAGTCATCAAGGTGGATGAAGTCGATGTAGTTCGATCCATGACCCGCCCGGCAGGTGAGCCCATCAAGGACTTATTTGTCTCCAAACAAGCCGAAACGTTGGAAAAGGGAATCGGGGAAGGAAATGAAGGAATTAAGCAAATCAGTGACGGTTTAAAAACCGCAGGCAGTGAGCTTTCCGATTCTGGACCACGCTTGAAGCAAGCAACGGACGGGATAGGGGGACTCATCTCCGGTACCGATGAATTAAAGAGCGGAGTAGGTCAGGTGGAGAGGGCGTTAACGAGCATAGAAGCAGGAATTCGTGACGGCTCTTCAGGGACAGGTGATATAAAATCCGGGCTGAATGAAGTCAAGGCCAACTTGGAGAAGCTCGCAGCTGGAAGCGGACAGCTCCTCGAAGGCTATCGACAATCGGCTAATGGACTAAATGAACTTACAGGTGGATACAAGGAGATACAAACTAACCTGACGACCGTATCGCAAAGCCTTGCTGGTTTGAATCCATCCTTTGAGCAAATGGAAAGCAATTATCCAGAATTGCAAGCAGATGCTTCCTATCAAACGATCAAGCAAACGGTACAAGGGGCGCAGAGTGGTTTGGAGCCCATGTCAGCAGGTCTTTCCGAGCTCAACAGAAATCTTGGGGTAGTATCCGGCGGTTTGGATACAGCGAACAAAAATATGGCTGACATCGTAAATGGTCAAACCTCTTTAGCAGGAGGGCTGAACCAATTGATTTCAGGTGTAGATACTTTACAAAAAGGTCTAAGCACGATGGCGAATGGTCAGGGTGAAGTCATTAATAATCTGTCAGAATTCAAAGGAGGACTTACGAGCTTAAATAATGGGCAGCAAGAACTCCTAAATGGTTTTTCAAGTCTTGGCGGGCAATTGACTGATTTGACGGATGGCTTGAATCAAAGTGCGGATGGACTGAATGAAGTCCATGATGGCCTCTCGGATGCACAGGGCTATTTATCAGGACTTGCAAAAACGGATAAGACAGTAACTGGTATGTACATTCCCAAAGAAGTAGTGGAAAGTGAAGAATTTGGAGAAGCATTGAACGCGTATTTATCCGAAGACGGTAAAGTCATGACAATGGATGTTGTCTTTAAGGCTAATCCATATTCTAATGAAGCAATCGAGCAAATCGATTCGATTGAGGAAACGGTAGAAAGAGTAACGAAAGATACAAAGCTTGAAAATGCGCAGGTGGCGATAGGTGGAATCACAAGTACACATCATGATTTGAGCATGATGTCTGAGGAGGATTTCTCACGTACTGTCGTATTGATGTTGTCGGGTATCGCAATCATTCTCTTTTTCATGCTGCGATCCCTGGTCATGCCGATTTACCTGATTGTGTCGCTTGTTTTGACATATTATACAGCGGCAGCCATTACAGAGTTGATTTTTGTAAATATTCTCGGTTATGCAGGCATCGGCTGGGCCGTTCCTTTCTTTGCTTTCGTCATCTTGATTGCGCTGGGCATCGACTATAGCATTTTCTTGATGGATCGCTTTAACGAGATGAAAGATAAACCTGTCAAGGAAGCGATGTTACTATCCATGAGAAAAATGGGAACGGTGATCATCTCGGCTGCGGTCATTCTGGGCGGTACCTTTGCTGCCATGATGCCAGCAGGAGTTCTTTCGCTCTTGGAGATTGCCACTTTAATATTGGTGGGGCTTGCTTTATATGCGTTTGTCATATTGCCGGTGTTCATTCCAGTGATGGTTGCAACGTTTGGAAACGCGAATTGGTGGCCATTTTTGAAAAACAAGGAATAAAAGGGAGTACCTCTAAAAGTAAAGAAGGCATCCGAGTGGATGCCTTCTTTACTTTTGCATAATGATTTCCTTATGGGGAATAAAAAACTTTATGTATTCCTTAATGGCAGAAATGATTCACAATTCGGGAATTCTTGTTTTATATTTCGCGATAAGCTGTTGATTATGCTCATCTGCCCCTTCGATATTACTGCTTAGGAATACGGGAGGGGTCACCCCTGTTTCAATAATCGCTTCAATGACTTGTGTGAAAATCATATTAAGGAGGACGGCTCCAGTTACGGTCGATCCAGATCCAAATGATATATTGTTTGATTTCAGCAATGTATCACCTTTAGAAATATGATTGTCTATGACCAAATCAACGACATCGTGGAGATAAAGCTTCTTTTTATGCCGTGAAGGACAACTGTTTGCATACTCCGGTGATGTTAGTCCTATGACAAAGGCGCCCTTTTCTTTTGCGATTATAGCGACATCGATGGGAACGGGATTCACACCAGACGATGAAATGACAATACAGACATCGCCAGGACGGATATCCTCATCAAGCATGAATTTCTCAGATAGGTCATTTTGCCTTTCAAGTTGCGATGACCTTGATGCTCCCTTAAAAAGCATCAAGTCTTCTACGAAAATAGGATGAATGGCCGCTAACCCACCTGACCGGTAGAATACCTCTTCCGTCAAAATATGAGAGTGCCCGCTCCCGAATAGATGGATGACTCCATCCGACAATATTGCTTTTGAGATGTGTTTCACAGCTTCCTTAATAGAATGCTTTTCCTGTTCAACCACAGTTGATAGTAAAGCTTGCACTTCTTCAAAATATGAGTTCATATATGACACCCTCCGATTACCTTTAGCAAGAAAAGATTATAGTGATGGCAAAAATATTCAAGTTATCTGGTTATGGTGATAGTAAACTTATACCTGTCCGCACGATAAGCTGATTTAACATATTCAAGGGGGGTTCCATCTATTAGGAACGTATTCCGTTGAATGAATAATATGGGCGAGTGCTTTGGAATCGCTAAATGGGTGACTTCCAATTCAGAAGCAATCGATGATTCCAAAGTTTGTGTAGCATAGTCCATTTTAAGTTTAACGTAATTCTCTATATATTGGTAAAGGGAAAGGTTAATGATTTCTTCCGTTAATCCTTTAATTAAATTCGCAGACATATACACAGTCTCGAGCGCCATTGGAACATCATCGGCCAACCGAATACGTTTTATTTCATAAACGGGAGCATAAAGGGAAATGTGCAATTCACTGGCAATTTTCTTATTAGCCGGAATGATTTCAAAGCTCAGTAGCTTACTGCTCGGATTTAGACCCCTGGCTTTCATATCCTCTGTAAAGCTGGTCAGTCCATTGAGCTGCTGCTCCAGCTTTTTATCGGCAACAAAGGTTCCCCTTCCTTTTTGACGGTATAAGTAGCCGTCATTAACCAAATTATTTATGGCTTGCCGGACGGTCATCCGGCTAATTTCGAATTGCTCTGCATATTCACGTTCAGATGGAAGGGCATGGTGCGCCTGGAACTCACCGTTTTCTATTTGTCTTTTTATTTGTTCTTCGATTTGAGCATAAATCGGAAGAGGTGAGCTTTTATCAATCATCGACTTTCGCTCCTTTTACGGTATGATCACTCCGGATAACGCTTTTTGGTCTGCGATTATTGTAACATTATTATGTTTTTTTAGGATAGATGCAGGGAAATCCTCTGTAATATCACCGTCCATCAATTTGTTCAAGGTTTCGGCTTTTTCTTCTCCGGATATCAACAGAAGTATCTCTTTACTTTTCATAATGGTGGATATGCCCATTGTAACAGCATGTGTCGGAACTTCGTCTATGGAGTCGAAATAACGTGCATTCGCTTGGCGTGTTGAGTCCTCAAGTGTCACGACATGTGTACCTGAGGCGAAAGAAGTTCCAGGCTCGTTAAACCCAATATGCCCATTTTGTCCAATACCAAGTATCTGAAGGTCGATTCCCCCTGCTGAATCAATCATTTCGTCATAACGTTTGCATTCTCCATTAGTGTCATCAGCTGTGCCATTTGGTAGGTGAGTGCGCTCTTTATTTATATTGATGTGAGTGAATAAGGAGTCATCCATATAATAATGGTAACTGTTTGGATCATTTGGTTTTAAGCCGATATACTCATCGAGATTAAAAGATGTTACATGTTCATAAGAAGTATGATTACGCACGTGGTCTTCAATCAACGTATCGTACATACCTTTAGGCGTACCGCCAGTTGCCAAGCCCAGCTTGATATCCGGATTTCCTTTGACTTTTCCGAGTACTATTTCTGCGGCTGTCCGACTCATTTCCGCGTAGTCCTGTACTTTAATGATATTCATTATGCATTCTCCTTTTTAAAAGCTAAATTTCCTCTGCAGAACGTCATTTCAACGTCCAATCGTTCATTTAAGATAACAAGGTCGGCGTCTTTACCAACTTGGATGCTGCCTTTTCTATCAAAAATACGAAGTTGTTTGGCTGGATTTTCAGCCGTCATTTTTATAATGTCAATCATGGAACAATCGGTATATTGCATGGTGTTCTTAATGGCATCGTTCATTTTCAGAATACTGCCGGCTAGTGTTCCATTTGAAAGCATAGCTGTCGTTTCGTTAACATACACAGGCTGGCCGCCTAAATCATAGGTTCCCTTTTCAAGCCATTTGGCTCGAAGCGAGTCCGTAATCAAAATCATGCGGTCACTGGTAATTTGGTTATAAGCTAACTTCACCATTTCAGGTCGGCAGTGAATGCCATCAGCAATAAGTTCAACAAACAATTCGTCTCTGAGATAAGCTGCGCCCAATACACCAGGCTCGCGGTGATGAAGTCCCCGCATCCCATTATAAAGATGTGTGACGTGTGTAGTTCCAGCCTGGATTGCTTCATCTATTTGGTCATAAGTTGCATCCGAATGTCCAATGGAGGCGACTACGCCAGTTCCCCTTAAGTGAGCGGCAAGGTCTAATCCGTTTGGTTGTTCAGGAGCAAGCGTTACAAGCTTGATTTGGTTTTGGGCCGTTTCCTGCCACCTCTTAAATAGCGTGACATCAGGATCAACGATATGATCTTCAGGCTGTGCTCCTTTACGGACCGGTGAAATGAAAGGACCTTCTAAATGGATCCCAACTATTTCAGCATGTTCTTGAGTCTGATTTTCGATATATTTACCTGCATTAAGAAGAGCTGATTCAATGGCTTCGGTAGATTGAGTCATTGTAGTGGCCAGAAAGCTGGTTGTTCCTTCTTTGGGAAGAGTTTCTGCCATAGTGGATAATGCTTCGTATGTGGCATCCATTGCATCAGCATTGGATGCCCCGTGAATATGAACATCGATGGCACCAGGAATGACCTGATGATCAGGCGATAGATTGATTACTTCAATACCATCTTCATGTTTATACTGGTTAACAGGGCCTACTTCGGCAATTTTTCCATCCACAACTTTAATGTACCCATTTTTGTATGTTTCCGTTTCGCTATAAACTATTAGATCGTTAATAATGAATGTTTTCATACATAATCTCCTTTATGAAGTAAACCTTAATGAATGAGTCATGAATTGGTCTCATATATTTTTGTCCTCATTTTAACGTTTTTATTAGTGGTTGTCTAGACCAGTTGCTGTTAATAAGGTTCATAAATGTCTTATTTCCGCTGTATTTAATGGATATAGTAAATTTTTCTACTGAATTGGTATAGACATCTATATGTTTTCTATGCTAGTATAATCCAAAGAAAAGTTATTATATTAATAAAATGAAAACGCTTTATACTTCTCATTCAACAGAATCAATAGAAGAAGTTAGGAACAAGGGAGATGAGTTCGATGTTGAATTTTTTACAAAAAATTGGTAAAGCTCTTATGCTACCAATTGCTGTTTTGCCAGCAGCGGCTATATTGCTTCGCTTAGGTCAGCCAGATTTACTTGATATAGCATTTATGGCGGCCGCGGGAAAAGCGATTTTTGATAATCTTGCCTTACTATTCGCTTTAGGTATTGCAATAGGATTATCTAAAGACGGTAGCGGTGCAGCGGCATTAGCTGGTCTTGTTGGTTACTTTGTTTTAACGAATGGAACACAAGCAATTAATAAAGATATCGATATGGCTGTTTTAGGCGGTATTATATCAGGTATAGTTGCAGCTCTTTTATATAATAGATACTCCGACATAAGACTCCCTGAATGGCTTGGATTCTTTTCAGGCAAAAGATTCGTCCCGATTATCACTTCGCTTGCGATGATTATACTTGCGGGAATATTCGGCTTTGTCTGGCCGCCGATTCAGGATGTAATCAATAGTGTTGGAGACTGGATTACAGGTGCAGGGGCATTGGGTGCCGGCGTATTCGGCGTATTGAATCGCTTATTGCTTCCAGTAGGATTGCATCATGTCCTGAATAGTATGGTTTGGTTCGTTTTTGGTGAATTTAATGGTGCGACAGGTGATATAAATCGTTTCTTCGCAGGAGACCCGACAGCTGGGCCCTTCATGACTGGCTTTTTCCCAATCATGATGTTCGGCCTTCCAGCTGCAGCATTAGCGATGATTGCAGCTGCTAAGAAGGAGAAACGTAAATTGGTAACGGGGATGCTTGTTGGGTTAGCTTTCACTTCTTTCTTAACAGGAATCACAGAACCGATTGAATTTCTATTCATGTTCATCGCCCCAGTATTATATGTAATACATGCCCTTTTAACCGGGGTGTCTATGGCACTCGCTGTTATGTTGGATATCCATCATGGTTTTGGATTCTCCGCAGGGGCCATTGATTATTTCTTGAACTTCGGCATTGCGCAAAAACCGCTATGGTTAATACCGATTGGATTGGTATACGGGGTCGTTTACTTCGTGATTTTCTATTTTGTCATCAAAATCATGGATTTAAAAACACCAGGCCGTGAAGACGATGAGGAAAATGTGGAAGAAGAAACGATTGTGAAAACCGGGGATAAATATACCGATATGGGATCGCTTTTCCTTCAAGATCTTGGCGGTAAAGAGAATATAAAGATAATTGATAACTGTGCAACACGCTTACGTTTAGAAGTGGCCGATTCAGGAAATGTGAATGAAGCAGCCTTAAAAAGGCATGGTGCGCGGGGAGTCATGAAATTAAATAAATCGAGTGTGCAAGTCATTGTTGGAACGAATGTAGAATTCGTTGCAAATGCAATGAAACAACTTGTCAAAAATGACGTCAATCCAATCCAAGTGAAAATGGATCCAACTGCACAAGTAGTTGAGGATGGGGTGGAAGAAAACCAAGCTATCGACGCCAATGATTTTGTCCTTCCAATTGAAGGAGCCGTTTTACCGATCGAACAAGTACCTGATCAAGTGTTTGCGATGAAAATGATGGGCGACGGCTTTGCTATCGAGCCAGTCAACGGGAAACTAGTATCACCAATCGATGGCGAGGTACTTAGTATCTTCCCGACAAACCATGCATTGGGTTTGAAAATGAATAATGGTCTGGAAATTCTGATCCATGTTGGATTAGATACAGTTAAATTAAATGGAGAAGGCTTTACACCTCATGTGCATGAAGGCCAAAAGATAACAAAAGGTACGCCTCTTCTGGATATTGATTTAGATTTCATAAAACGGAATGCTCCATCAACGGTCACTCCTATCATATTCACTAACTTACCTGAAGGAACGGCAGTGAAATTGCAGAAGACAGGGTTACAGAAACAAAATACAGCAGGTATCATCCAGTTGGAAAAACTATAAAACGTGTAAAAAAAGGGATGTCGACAATGTCGACATCCCTTTTACATGCTGCACCTTTTAATTGGATAAAACGGCTTCTTTATATTCTTCTTGTTGTGATAAATTGTCATAACCAAAACAAACGGGAGCCCAATTGGCAGGATCTATCATGACCCTTGCATGAATACGAAAGACTTCTTCTAAAACGGCAGGTGTAATGATTTCGCCCGGTGTACCGATTTTAATAATTTCTCCTTCCTTCATCGTTATGATTTCATGTGAAAACCGAGACGCATGGTTGATATCATGCAGTACCATCACAATGTTTTTTTTTTGTTCTCTGTTAAGTCTTTCAACAATTTGCAAGACCTCCAGTTGATGAGCCATATCAAGGTAGGTGGTAGGTTCATCTAGTAATAAAATCTCCGTTTGCTGTGCTAAAGCCATTGCTAGCCAAACCTTTTGTCGTTGGCCACCGGATAAATTTGCGATCTGCCGGTTTCGAAATGAAAGGGTTTCTGTGATATCCATGGCCCCATTCAATGGAAGTCCATGGCCTTCACATGAAGGAGCGGAAAACTTTCTGAAATTCATAGAAGAGGATTTAAATCCGGAAATTGATAAAAGATTTAAGGTCGATCAGAATAGCCAAACGCTCTTCGGGCATTCCCTAGGTGGCCTTTTCGCTATATATGTTCTTTTTGAAAATCCGTATGCTTTTCAAACTTATATAGCTGGAAGCCCATCTCTCATTGGAATAAAAAGTGGTTCCGTGAGAAGGAGGATAGGTTTATTTCTCGATTAAATCAAGGAGAAGGTGATATTTCCTTATTGCTAGGAGTGGGAGAGCTGGAGGGTCCCCATAAAAGCGGCATGAACGAAAATGCTTTAGAATTATCAAAACGATTATCCTTGAAGGATAGTGGAGTGAATGTTCAATTCAAGGAGTTTGAAGGGGAAGGGCATCTTTCAGTTTTGCCACCTTTGATTAACAGGGCCTTACGTTTTGCTTTGAAACGTGCAAAGGAACATCTCGTTTTGACTGAGGATGAGTTATTTCCATCTGGTTAATTTACCCGCATTCATTTCTGCTTTGCGGCTTGCTTCCATATATGATCAAAAAAAAAAGAGCCTGTTCGATTGGAAACAGGCTCTACATATTTCATTAGGTCTTAAGACCTAATGAAAAAGAGTATTACGCATTTTAGCATACACTGGTTATTTCTGAAGCATCAACGATACGCTGAACTTCTGATCCTTCGAGTGTCTCTTTTTTCAATAGCTCCTCAACGAGCACTTCATACTGTGGACGATTCGAGCCAATCAACATTTCCGTTTCAGAAATCGCCTTCGTGAATAATTCCTGCATCTTTTGCTCCTTCTCACCTTTATTAAAGGTGAGGGTAAATCCATCTTGAAGCATTCCGGTATCGACCATTTGTTCAAGCAGGTGTTTCGCCTGCTGTACATCTCCGCCTACACCGATGCTATGTTCTCCTAAATACATTCTTTCCGCCACGCCACCTGCTAAAATCATTTTGACTTGATCAAGCAATTCACTGGCTGTTGCCAGATGGAGTTCTTTTGGTATCGGCGCTACATATCCAAGGGCTTCCCCACGCGGAATGATGGTCGCCTTTCGAACGGAACCAGGCTTTGTCAAAGCTGCAATCAGGGCATGTCCACTTTCATGAATAGCCACGCGCCGCTTCGTATCCACATCATTCAAGGTACGTGATGTCGCTCCAAGTATCGTACGGTCAATGGCGTAATCAAGATCCTGTTTACGAATCATATCCTGTTCATTCCTAAGGGCATGTCGTGAGGCAGTATCGAACAGGGAGCTTAAGTCAGCACCAGAGAAACCGGATGTACTTTCCGCCAACTCATCCAGAGAAGCAAGGACATCTGTAGCTAGATGCTTTCCTTTCGTATGGATATCGATGATTTCCTTTCTTCCTTGTGTATCTGGAAGTGGAACTTGGAAAGAGAAATCGATCCTGCCCGGACGTAGAAATGCCTCATCGAGCATATCTTTCCGGTTGGTCGCTGCAATGAATAAAATGCCTTCATTTGGATGGCCTCCATCCAATTGCACAAGCAGTTCAGTTAACGTTTTTTCGCCTTCTTCCCCGCCATGAGCTTTCCTTTTACCAGCCAACGCGTCCACTTCATCGATGAAAATGACAGCTGGCGATTGCTTACGTGCATTTTGGAAAAGGCTGCGCACCCGGGCTGCGCCGACTCCAACAAACATTTCGTTGAAGGCTGAACCGCTCGTTGAGAAGAAGTTTGCACCAAGCTCTTTTGCGATTGCCTGTGCTAGCAGGGTTTTCCCCGTTCCAGGGGGGCCATATAATAAAATGCCTTGAGGCGGTTTAATTCCAATCTTTTCTGAACGCTCAGGTTCCTTTAATGTAGTAAGAGTCTGTAGGATTTCTTGTTTGATTTCGGTTTGCAAACCGCCTACATCATCCAATGTTATCTCTGGCAAGGGCTTTGGGGTGGAAAGGCTTTGTTTTTTACTGCCGATCCGCAAACCGCCCTTTGATTTTTTCTGTATAATGACAGCTGTTGTAACGAGAGCCGCCAATAATCCGCCTAAAATCCATAACGCAGATTTATTAGTTGATGAAAAAGAATATTGAACGTTATAAGTTTCGACAAGCTTATTGATCATTTGACTGTTGGGAGGAATATTAGAAACATATTCTCCATCTGGTGTGGTGATGTGAAGAGTGCCATTTCTTTTTTCTTCAATAGAGACAAGGGCTCCATTTTGGGCTTTAATCGTCTTTTCTACCGAAGAAAATGGGATGACCGTATCCTTTGACTGAGTTACAACATACCAACTGATTCCGCCAATTATCACAATGAAAGCCGTTAAGAACGGCAGCAACTTCGAAACTAATTTAGAGTTCGAGTTCAACTTTTCATCTCCTTTAAGGAATATATATTCAGTATAGAATTTTTAAACATGTAATCTATAGGTCTTTATGCTCTAAAATGAAGGTAAATAATGTTAAAGTCAAGAAAATATCATTTCTATTATGAAAAAGTTAAGAATGGTGTCCGGAATTTTGAAATATTTAATCCAACCTGCGTATTAGACTTTTTAAATACGAAATGCTAAAGTGAAAAGGTCTAAGTCATGAAAAATAAAATGGTAGAAGAGTGTGAATTTTTATGAGTAAATTTATAAAAGACTATATAATTACGATGAAGGATATTGTTAGAGAAGGAGATCCAATTCTGCGTCAGGTAACGGATGAAGTCAGCCTGCCGATTTCAGATGAAGATCGTGAAACGTTGGAATGCATGATGCAATATCTGAAAAACAGCCAGGACCCAAAACTCCAAAAGAAATACAACTTACGTGAAGGTGTCGGGTTGTCTGCAAATCAGATAGGCTTGAATAAACGCATGTTCGTCTTATATTTTCCAGATGAAAAAGGGAAGCTGTATGAATATGCCCTTGTGAATCCGAAAATTATTAGTCATTCCGCTACGATGATTTATTTACCGCAAAGTGAAGGCTGCCTCTCAGTCGACCGTGATATTAAAGGCTATGTACCGCGTTATGAACGGGTTAAAATTAAAGCGGTGGATAGTAATGGTAAGGAAATAGAGATGCGCCTGAAGGGCTTTGCTTCAATCGTGTTCCAACATGAGTTAGATCATTTAAATGGGATGATGTTTTATGACCGGATCAATACCGAGAACCCTTTCAAGCTTCCGGAAAATGTGGAAGCGAAAAGTCTGTAAAACGAAAAAAGGCAAAGCGCCATGCTTTGCCTTTTTTATTTGCTTTTTCTCTCAGCCATATACTTCTGCAAATAACTGAATATGGCCATGCTCATTTGCTTGTATCCTTCGGAAGTGAGGTGGATGCCATCATCGCTAATCAAGCGATCCAATTCGCCAGAGGATTTAATGTAGGAACGGACATCAATCAAAGGCACCTTTAGTTCTTCAGCGAGGCTTTTCAATTGGCGGTTATACATCCCATGCCAATGTTCGATACCCCCGACATGGGAAACGAAATGTCCGATCGAATGCCCGAACTTATCAGCGATGGATCTGTAATACCTGGCAGGATCCAGTGGTGGAAGTGTTAAAAGGAAAGGTGTAACATGCTTGTCCTGAACCTGTCTGACAAGTTGGGTGATATTTTCCAGATAGCGTTCGATTGGAACGATCGGCAGATGATCACCTTCTGGATTTTTGGCCACTTCGTCCCAATGGAAGTTACAGTCGTTTCCCCCGACCTCTATTAATACGATATCGGGATTTTCAGACATGACATCTTTCTCGACCCTGCTAACCAATAAGTCGGAGTTGTCATTGAACACCCCTTTATTCAAAACTTCCACAAATGGCAATGATTCCGTAAGCTTGGCTAAAGAGTTCGGATAATTTTCTTTGATAATGCGTAGCCGGCCTTTAACATAAGAAATGCCTCTGGTTAAACTGTCTCCAAAACATACGATCTTCAAATTTCTCACCTCAGTATGTGAATGTGTTACTTATCATTTTAGTGGGAGAATGATTTTTCGGCAATCTTTACCCCTATTTATATAGAAGCGATGAAAACCAACAAAAAAAGCGCTGGAGGTCCAGCGCTTTTTTGTTTATTGTACTGATTCCTCTTTTGGAGGTGTTTCTACTCTTGTTTTTCCCATAAAGAACACGGTGATCGCTGCAAGTCCGATCGGAATGAGGGCCAGGGTGAATATTAATGAAATCGAATCGGACATTGCATGAACAATTTTATCCAAGACAAAGTCCGGAATCTCGGCACGTGCATTCGACTCGAAGAGCTGACGTGGGTCCTCCATCAATCCGTTTGTATCTGGGCCTCCTTGCATCCCTTTAAATGCATCCGTCATTTTGCTTGTGAATACATTGTTCTGAATCGCTCCATATATCGTGACACCGAGTGTCATCCCAAAGGACCGGAGGAATGAGTTTGTTGAGTTGGCCGATCCCCGGAATCTCGGTTCCAAATTATGAATGGAGGCAATAGGTAAAAGGGAGAAGGAAAAGCCCATGCCAAAACCAGTCAGAATCATGTACAAGGTTAATAAAGTCCTGCTTGTATCAGGGGTAATGGTCCCTAATAGGAGCATCCCTGCAAAATAACAGATGACGGAAATCGTCATTAAGTTGCGAAAGCTTGTCTTTGTATTGAAGATCCCGCCAATTGCACTTCCGAATACAGAACCAAGCATCATGGGGGTGAGGATCAATCCGGCATTTGTGGCGGACCCCCCGTAAACTGCCTGTACGAAAATTGGGATATAGACGGTTAAAATAATGAATGTACCGCCATAAAGAATGGCCAAAATTTGAGAAGTGGCAAACAATCGCCTTTTAAACAGCCATAATGAAATGATTGGATCCTTTGCTCTTTTTTCGAAAAAGAAGAAAGAAACGAAGAAAACCACAAAGCTAGCAAACAGACCGATGATAGGATAAGAACCCCAACCATACTCTCCGCCCAGTTCGAGCGCAAACATTAAGCTAATAACCGCAATGACGAGAGTTGCTGCGCCACCCCAATCGATTTTCTGCTCTCGTGTGTTGGCTGACTCCATGTAATATCTCCAAATGAAAAATAAAGAAATGATTCCAATCGGAACATTGACGTAGAAAATCCAATTCCAGCTCGAATATTCGGTAATATAAGCACCTAATAGCGGGCCCAATACGCTAGAGGCCCCAAAAACAGCGCCGAAAAGGCCTGTTAATTTTCCGCGTTTCTCAGGCGGGAAAATATCAAAAATGATGGTAAAGGCAATTGGCATCAAAGCGCCTCCGCCTATCCCTTGGATTGCACGGAAGATACTTAACTGCACTATGCTTTGCGCCATGCCACATAAAGCGGAACCGATTAAAAAGACTATGAGACCAAAAATAAAAAACCTTTTTCGTCCATACATGTCGGAAAGCTTACCGAAAATAGGCATGCTTGCCATCGTGGCGACCATATAGGCAGACGTCACCCATACAAACTTATCAAACCCGCCTAATTCAGAAACAATCGTTCCCATTGCAGTCGCAACAATCGTATTATCCATTGCTGACATTAAGATACCCAATAATAAACCGGTAACAATGAATTTTTGGTTTTTTTGTTCGTTCATTTATTTTCCTCCTTCGTATCAACCACTTCATGATTTTCCTTTACATGGTTGAAAGGCTAACGTTAAGATAAATCCAAACATTTATCTTGAAAATCAAGATAAATTCAAGTGTAAAAGGGGTGGCATTTTATGTCAAGCGATAATGGGGTCAATTCAGTTCTGTTAGAGAGTTTAACACATAGCTTGCAACGGTATGGGATGAGATCTGTTTTATTTCAACAAAACATGGCGCAGAAAATAGGGGTGACCCATACAGACTTAAAGACTGCTGAAATATTGAATGAAACAGGACCGATAACCGCTGGTGAACTATCCAAAATTACAGGATTGAGTACGGGTTCTGTTACCGCATTGATCAATCGCCTTGAGATATCCGGGTATGTTAAAAGAGAACGAGATCAAAATGATGGAAGACGGGTTATGATTGCACCGATTTCCGAAAGACAGGATCAGATTAAATCACACTATCAATCGCTCTCCAGTGCCACCAAAAATTTATGTTCCGTTTATAGTGAGCAAGAGTTAAAATTTATCATTCAATTTGTTGAGGATATCACAAAAATCATGGACAAAGAAAATGACAAGTTAATGAGTGAGCGTGAAGGTAGCTGATATGAAGGCTACCTTGAAAGTAGGGGCGCTTTTTGTAGGGAAGGAAAAGGTCACATGGGTGAAGATTTTCGAAGGAAATGAAAAATGTTACATTTCCAATAAAATATATATTGATAATGATTTTCATTATCTGCTAATATGAATCTACAAAACAATTCAAAGGGAGAATACAATATGAAGAAAGCAAAAGCGTCATTAGCAGTCTTACTATCAACCAGCCTATTATTTGGCTGTTCGCAGGAAAAGGAAGATACTAAGCCGGCAGATGATAACGCCAAAGAAACGAGTGCAAGCAAGCTCGATGATGTATCTAGTGAGTACCGTGAATATGCGATTGGTGAAATAGAAGAGTTTGTAAAAGCAACGGAAGAATTTACGACGGCTGTTTCAACTGGTGATATTGAAAAGGCGAAGGAAGTATATGCTCCAGCCCGTATGCATTATGAAAGAGCGGAACCGATTGCCGAAGTATTTGGTGACCTTGATCCCAAAATTGATGCTCGCAAAGGGGACGTCAAAGATGAAGAGTGGGGCGGTTACCACCGAATCGAAATGGGATTATGGGAAGAAAACACAACCAAAGGGTACGAGAAATATGCCAAGCAATTAATGAGTGATGTCAATCTGCTTCGTGCCAAAGTTGAAACGGTTGAGGTAACACCGGATTTGTTAATCACAGGTGCGGTCGATTTATTGAATGAAGTTTCTACCAGTAAAGTTACGGGAGAAGAAGACCGATACTCTCATACGGATTTATATGATTTCGTGGCAAATGTTGAAGGTGCAGAAAAAATTTACGAACTGTTGACACCCGCACTTAAAGAAAAGGATGAGAAGCTTGCTTCGGAAATCCAACAACGTTTTGACGATGTATACGGCTTACTTGAAAAGCATAAAGATGGTGATGGCTATATCTCTTATACGGATTTAAAAGAGTCCGAAGTGAAAGAGTTAAGCCAAGCCATTGATGCATTAGCTGAACCACTTTCGCAAATAGGGATTGTAACGGAGGAATCATAATTGAAAGATAAAACGCCGAATGACGAAATCGAGCTTTTTACTAAAAAAGTAAGTCGTCGAAATATGTTAAAGACAGCAGGAGTCGGTGGAATCGGAGTCATGGTAGGAGCATCTGGATTAGGTGGGTTGTTAACTCTTTCAGATTCAAAGGCAAAGGGGCAAACTAAAGATGTCGTCCCCTTTTATGGTGCTCATCAAGCTGGCATCACCACTGAAACGCAGGATAACCTTTATTTTGCATCATTGGAAGTTACGACAGATAAAAGGTCCGACTTAATCCAATTATTTAAGGACTGGACAGAGGCTGCTGCTCAGATGACGGCGGGAAATTTGATTGGTGAAGCATCCCTTAATGCTAATATGCCTCCAAAAGATACGGGGGAAGCAAAGGAATTATCACCTTCCAATTTAACGATAACTTTTGGAGTGGGTCCGACACTGTTTTCGAAAGATGGCAAAGATCGATTTGGTTTGAAATCTAAAAGCCCTGCTGAATTAAAGGACTTGCCCAAATTCCCTTTAGATGCCTTAGAAGATTCATGGAACGGTGGGGATATTTGTATTCAGGCCTGTGCAGATGACCTTCAAGTCGCTTTTCATGCCGTCCGAAACTTAGTGAGAATCGGAAGAGGGAAAGTGATCATTCATTGGGCACAGACAGGTTTTCAACGAACTAAGCAAGCCGATTCACAAAAAACGACACCGCGTAACTTATTCGGGTTTAAGGATGGGACTGTCAATCCAGATACGAATAATAGCAGTGAAATGAATGAGCATGTATGGGTAAAGGCAGGGGACGGGCCTGACTGGCTTGTTGGCGGCAGTTATATGGTAGTGCGCCGAATTCAGATGTACATTGAGGTTTGGGATCGTACCGTATTGAGGGAGCAAGAAAATACGTTTGGGCGACATCGCGACAGCGGAGCTCCACTAGGGATGAAAAAAGAGTTTGATAGCGTGGATTTAGAAGCCAAAGATCCAAATGGAAATCGGATCATTCCAGAAGATTCGCATATGAGTCTATCCAAGGGTGACGGAAAAGCAAAGATACTGCGGCGTCCTTATTCATATGCAGACGGAATGGATCCTAAGACGGGAAGTTTCAATGCGGGCCTGCTATTCATTTGTTTTCAGCGCAGACCTAGTAAACAATTCATTCCTATACAGGAGCGACTAGCGAAAAATGATAAGCTTAATGAATATATCGTTCACCGGGGGAGCGCCATGTTCGCTTGTCTACCAGGTGCGCAAAAGGGCGGGTATATTGGAGATTCCCTTTTTAGATAAATGGAATATAAAACGAGGACGTGAAATCGCCAGCATGGATGCTTATCCGGGTTGGCGATTTTAGTTCATGATAGGAGGGATCAGTATGACTGTTTCTAAATGGAAGAGTGGGATATTGATTTTAATAGTCGGTCTTTTATTAATTTCATCTCCTGTAAGGATTGTTTCAGCGGGTGAAAACCATGATCAGCTTTTTGTTTATATCGGCGATAGTTTAATGAAGGTAAAAGCCGGGGATCTTGAAGAAGTATCGAAAAATATCGATCGATTCGAGAAAGATTGGAAAGCGATTAAAACGGACAGCGAAGATGCAAAGAAAGTCGATACGCAACTATCCGCCGTAAAAAGTGCTGTGAGAGATCAAGCCAACAAAGATGAAATCAAAAAGCGACTATCGGCATTATCTAGTGCTCTTGTTACATATGATACGAATGAAAACCCTGTTGACAAGACGGACTATAATGATCGGTTACAAGCGATAATCCCTTTAATAGATGAGTTGGACGCTTTGATAACGGAAGGTGACTTTGATCAAGCCAAAGTTCAATATACGAACTTGCTGAATCAATGGACCGACGCAGAGGTCGTTATAAGGGAGAAAAGTGTTGCTACATATGGTGAAATTGAGACAAATATGGCCTTTGTGCGAATAGCCATTACACAAGATCCGCCTGATTCGGATAAAGCCAAAAAGAGCCTGGCTGAATTGAAAGGTCTATTGGAGGATTTCCTTGCTGGTAAGGTTGCAGAAGGAAGTCAGAAGACCTATTCACTTGGAGATGTAACGCAGCTCTTACAAGGAAGTGTAACGAATATTGATAAGGATGACATCGATTCGGCGGTTGATCAGTTAAACAAAATTTTAACGATTTGGCCTAATGTCGAAGGAGAGGTCTCAACAAGGGACAGCAAGCTTTACAGCGATATGGAAACGAAAGTCCCTACCGCAATCAGCTTATTGCAATCGAAAAAAGTAAAGGCTGAGGAAGCGAAGGGAATCGTATCCGATTTAAATACAAGGTTACTCCCCTTGATTGATGATACGAGTTATACAACATGGGATGCCGCACTGATACTTTTACGTGAAGGGTTAGAAGCACTTTTGATTGTAGCTACATTATTGTCTTTCCTAAAGAAAATTGGACAAGCGGACAAACAAAAATGGATTTGGACAGGGGTTGGTGCAGGCTTGGTTGCCAGCTCCGTATTGGCGGTCATTATCAATATTGTTTTCTCTCAGATTACGGCTGCGTCAAGCCGGGAATATATTGAGGGAATCACTGGGGTAATAGCGGTATTGATGATGTTGACAATTGGTCTTTGGCTTCATAGTAAATCGAATGTCCATGCATGGAACAGGTATATCGGCAAGCAAATGAACCACGCCATTGCAACGGGAAGTATCCTTTCTTTCGCGCTTATTAGCTTTTTATCCATATTCCGTGAAGGGGCGGAGACCATTATTTTTTATGCTGGAATGGCGCCTTATATGGAATTAAAGCAGCTACTGAGCGGAATACTCTTGGCCTTCCTCATTTTATTGGTCATTGGTTTCATCATGCTGCGCTACAGTGTGAAATTACCGATGACCCTATTCTTTAAAGTGGCAACGATACTCATATATGCCTTAGCTTTCAAGATTCTTGGCGTCTCTATCCATTCGCTCCAGGTTTCGCAAGTGATACAGACAAATACAATCAGCTCCTTCCCGTTCGTAGAATGGATAGGTCTTTATCCAACAGTGGAAACGCTGGTGCCGCAAGCTGTTTTAATTCTTTTGATCGTGTTGGCAACTTATTGGGTTAAAAGGAGCAATTCTTTACATGCATCCGAATAAAAAGATGGGACTGTCGTATGTCAGTCCCATCTTTTTAGTTTTAGTGAAGAGATCGTTGATGGGAATATCGTTTCCACTGAAAAAGGATAAAGCAGCCGATGCAGAATCCAAGAATGGCTATGAGGGAAGCTAATCCGACCATCAAAGTGAAGATATAACCGACTAAGGTCCAACCAAGCAAGAAAGAAATTAATCCGAGACCTAAGCAAACGACGGCAATAACCTGGTTGAACTGTTGCTGTGAATGATCTTCAGGAATATAATCGGAGGGCTTTTTTTTCAGAAAGAGCTTTGCAAGACGCATAACTAGATTGAAATGAAAGAGAAGACCTGAAAGTCCTGCTGCTAAAGGAATCAGTAATATCCATATTTGCCCCGTTAATAAGGCAGTGGTTACGCTTAATAAAATGACCCATTGATTCGTTCGGACCAAGGGACGGGGGATTGAGCGGATCTCATTCGTCATACTAATACCAACCTTCCTGATGAGTTTTGTTACATTTTATCTTTATTATAATCACTTGTGAAGTGAGATGCTTTAAAAAGGTGAAAATGAAAAGTCTTACCTCTTGTTTATAATAATTTTAATTTAGTATTGATTATCACTTGAAAGGTGGTATAATAATATTTAACAAGCATTATTAAAGTTGGGAGGACAGTATAAATGGTAGCAAAAGTCTGTGAAACATGCGGGACACCAATAAAAAAACTAAAGCATTCTTCCCTATGCCAGTGCGGTCCTAAAATATTGAGCAATCATTTAACAATTAAAAAATAAAATCCATAGGTCAAATCATAGATTAAACCGATTATTCAATTAATCGGTTTTTTGTTTTCCCATGAAGGGGATAGATAAAGCAATATAATATCTGTTTATCCAATAATAAATATTTTTCATTTCAGTTAAAATAATGTACGATTAGAGGATAGAATAAAACGTCACGGTGGAAATGACATAATCAATTTGTCTAAACCATCACGCGACGGTTTGGAGGGGTTATATTGGGAACGAGACATTAAAAATTGGCGAGTTGGCGGAAATGGCTAATGTTACGAAACGAACCGTTGATTATTATACGAATTTAGGTTTGCTTAAAGCAGAACGTTCCGCCTCCAATTACCGTTATTATTCAGTCGGTGAACTTGAAAGGCTACGCTTGATCGAGGGATATAAAAGAAAAAACCTTTCATTAGAAGACATAAAAAAAATAATGAAACAAGACAAGGAAGCTGCATTAGCAATTGAAGAAACAGGGCTTCAACTGAAACACAAAATGGATGGCCTGAACGAGGAAATTCAAGAGGTCATCAGCCTGATTAAAAAGGACGAAAAAAATGAGCTTCTTCTAAAAAAACAGATTTCCCATGAAAGCATGGCCTTGATCCAATCATTATTAGTTTTGCTAGTATGATTCAAATTTATTCCCTATAGTTTAATGCATAAAGGTGCATATTAACGATATAGGCTAAATGGTTTTGTTATAAGGCAATCGCTTTTTGGAACAAAAATAACCATTTATACAGGAGGTGCTTGGGATTAAACCGTGTATGTCCAGTCCAAATGTAATAAGGGCAGGTCTTTCATGGTCAACCCGCACATATTGGAGATTTTTATAAAATTATTAGCAGTAGCTGTATTAATAGCATTAACCGCATTTTTCGTTGCCTCGGAATTTGCAATCGTAAAGGTCAGAAGTTCCCGCATCAACCAATTGATTGAAGAAGGGCATAGAAATGCACTTGCAGCCAAGAAAGTGACGACTCATATCGATGAGTACTTATCTGCCTGTCAATTAGGTATTACTGTAACGGCATTAGGCTTAGGGGTGTTAGGTGAACCGACCGTTGAGGCAATTTTAAAACCGTTGTTCACTAAATGGGGATTAGAGGAATCCGTAGGTCACATCATCTCATTCATAATCGCATTTGGTTCTGTAACATTCCTGCACGTTGTAGTAGGGGAACTGGCGCCAAAAACTGTTGCGATTCAAAAAGCGGAAGAAGTAACCTTACTTTTTTCCAAGCCATTAATCCTCTTTTACCGCATTTTGTATCCTTTTATATGGTTACTGAATGGTTCTGCCCGTGTCCTAACAGGCATATTCGGTTTAAAGCCGGCTTCTGAGTCCGAAATGGCCCACTCGGAAGAGGAACTGCGCATCATTTTATCAGAAAGCTATAAAAGCGGTGAGATCAATCAATCGGAATACAAATATGTAAATCAGATATTTGAATTTGATGAGCGTATAGCCAATGAAATAATGGTTCCGCGTACGGAAATGACTGTTATTGAAAAGGGCATGCCTTTATTGGAAGTTGTTGAACTGATTCAAGAGGAGCAATACACAAGATACCCGGTCATTGACGGTGATAAAGATAATGTCGTGGGCATGGTCAATATCAAGCGTCTTTATACCGCGACGATTACAGAAGAAAATGTATCAGCATTGACGGTTGATTCATTTGTTACTCCTGTCATTCGTGTTCTTGAAACGATCGCCATTCATGATCTGCTGCTGAAAATGCAGAAGGAACGGATTCATATGGCAGTTTTGACAGATGAATATGGTGGAACTGCAGGTTTGGTTACGGTGGAAGACATTCTTGAAGAAATTGTCGGGGAAATACGTGATGAATTTGACCAAGATGAACGTCCGCTTATTCAAAAAATTGATGAGGGACATTATGTATTCAACGCAAAAACATTAGTTGAAGATGTCAATGATACCCTTGCGATAGATTTGCCAGAGGAAGATATCGATACATTGGGCGGATGGTTCCTGACAGGAAGATTTGAGATTGCGGTCGGGGATAAAATTGAATACGCCGGATATGAATTTACCGTAAAGGAAATGGACGGCCACCATGTTTTATATGTTGAAGTAAAGAAAACTCAATAAACAGGACCGCAATAAAAAACCGAAAGTGAAATTTTCGGTTTTTTTTATGCGTTCATATTGAATGACCTTTGGTTTTTTATGACCATGGCAAAGGCAGACTTCCACTTAATTGGAAAATGAATTCATATTAAATAACCCTGTAGATAACCATTCTATGTTGGAAAATGTTAAAATGGAGTTTGAGCAATGAATCTATCTATATATCATGTTAAATGAAAGCATATAAGGAAATGAAGTATTACTGATTGATAGTATAAAGATTTATTTTGCACTGCCGTTTATTACTGGCTGTTTATAAATAAGTATTGAAGGTGGGGGGAAAATGGGTTTTAAGAAGAAGCAAATGTTAGGATTCGGTTTAATCTTGCTTTTCTTGGCTATATTACTTTCTTTCATGATGTTTACGCTTAACAATTTAAAAAGCAGCATGACTGAAATCGTTGAAAATCGCTATGAAAAAGTTCAAGCTTCGATGGAAATTCGTCAGCTGTTTTCAAGGTCGGACCGTGAAATTTTGTTCGCTGCAAATGATGCAAACAAAGAAGAAAGAGCAAAAAGCCTTGAAATCATCAATGAGAATCATAGTTTGATTGAATCAAAAATTGCTGGTTTATCAGGTTCATTAAATAAGGTAAAAGCAAAGCAATTATTGAAAGAGTTCGAAACTCAATATGCTTCTTACTCCATAACAGAGGCTGAAATCATTCAAAAGATACAAGCGGGAGACGCTTCGGATAGTCTTTCCAATTTGATGGATGATCAAAGGGAAAAACGGACGAAAGTCATCAGTACAATGGATGACTTTAAAGATTACCAAGAAGGTGTCATGAATGATACCTTAAGTAATTCGAAACAAACCTATGAAGATATGATTGGTTTTGTAATTTTTGCTGTTATTCTAAGCATTTTAGTTATTTCTGTTACGGTTGTTTGGATGATTCGTAGTACTTCAAAGGATCTGCTGTCCATTACGAAGGTCATCAATAATATCGATTTTAAAAATTTATCGGTAGTACCAAGAATACCGGTTCGAACGAATGATGAGATTGGTGATATCGCCCGGTCCTTTAATGATATGGCGGAATCGCTCGAAGTCTATAATCAAAAAGAGAAAGATTTCACTGAAAAGATCAGTGAGCAGAACTGGATTCAGACCCGTGTTGCGGATATGGCCACCATGTATCAGCGCATTGTCGATGTGGAAGTTCTGGCTGACCGGTTCATTACAAGACTTGCACCGATGATGGGAGCTTCAATCGCAGCTTTTTACGTCAAGCGAGGTCAGGGTGACGATATGCGTTTTGTGAAGCTTGCCAGCTTTGCAGGAGATGGCAAGGACTCAGGCAGACGTGAATTCAGATTGGGAGAGGGTTTGATTGGACAATGTGCCCTTGAAAAGAAATCGAAAGTCATTAACGATATCCCTGAAAACTTCCAGTTGGTTACAACAGGGCTAGGTGAAGTCAACCCGAAAAGCATTGTCATAGCGCCAGTCGTTTTTGAGGATGAAGTTGCAGCGATGGTCGAATTGGCAAGTTTGGAAGACTTTACGCAGATGCAAAAACATTTTCTATATCAGGTTCTCGATACTCTAGGCATCACGATTAATAATGTAGAGGGCCGGATGGAAATTGAGCGTTTATTGAAAGAATCACAGGCACAGACCGAAGAGTTACAGGCTCAATCAGAAGAATTGCAATCACAGTCAGAGGAAATGCAAGCCCAATCAGAGGAACTGCAAACACAGGCTGAAGAGTTACGAATGATCAATGAACAATTGGAAGAGAGAAACCGTGAAACTGAAGATAAATCGAAAGAGCTTCAAGTTACAAAACTAAACCTTGAAAAACAAGCGGAAGAATTAAAGTTAAGTTCAAAATATAAATCGGAGTTCATGGCAAATATGTCCCATGAATTGCGGACACCGCTCAATAGTATTTTGATCTTATCAGAAATGCTTTCTGATACAAATGAAAGTAAATTAAATGAAGAGCAACAGGAATTCGCCCGTGTTATTAACTCATCGGGCCAAGATTTATTAACGTTGATCAATGATATTTTGGATTTATCCAAAGTTGAAGTTGGAAAGCTCGAAGTGGTCTTTGACGAAATGAATATGAGTGAACTCCCTGAGTTATTGCATCGTAACTTCGACCATGTAGCGAAGAAAAAGAACATTGACTTTAAAATAGAAAAAGATAAAAATGTTCCGGATATTTTCTTTACGGATGAACAACGCTTCCAGCAAATTTTGAAAAACTTGTTATCCAATGCGTTTAAATTCACAGAAAAAGGTTCAGTTACTGTCAGAATCAAAAAAGCTGAGGAAGAAAATGTTGCTCAATGGATACAGACAAAAGGAGCAAGCAATTGGGTTGAAATCAAGGTGACGGATACCGGCATCGGAATTTCAAAAGAAAAGCAAAAAATTATCTTTGAGGCGTTCCAACAGGGTGACGGAGCTACAATGAGAAAATATGGAGGAACAGGTCTTGGGCTATCCATTTGCCGGGAGTTTGCTAAACTCTTGGGAGGCTGGGTCATTGTAGATAGTGAAGAGGGGCATGGCAGTACCTTTACTTTCTTTATTCCAAGCATGCCAGATGGCTTCAAAAATGTTGGTGAAGCAATAGCTGCTTCTCCAGAAGTGGCAGCAGCTAACCATGATGAGTCTGCTGCACCTTTTGACGATCAGAAAGAATCTGATGCAGGAATAAAAAATGAAGAAAGTCCGAATGAGGCAAAACCTTTCTGCAATAAAACAGTACTTGTCGTCGATGATGACCACCGAAATATATTTGCGCTGAAAAATGCCCTGAAGCACGAGGGAATGAAAATCCTTACAGCTGAAAACGGCTATGAATGTTTGGAACTCCTTGAAAAAGGAAATAATATAGATGCAATATTAATGGACATCATGATGCCAGGCATGGACGGTTACGAAACGATGACTAGAATTCGCGAGCAGAATAAGTTCGAGAGTCTTCCAATCATCGCGCTAACTGCCAAAGCGATGAAGGGCGATAGGGAAAAATGCCTGAAGGCCGGCGCGTCCGATTATGTCAGCAAGCCATTAAAATTAGATCAGTTACTATCGGTTCTGAGGGTATGGCTGACTGATTAATTGATTGATAGAACGGGTAAGGAAGGTTTTGCATGAAGGATACTTTAACTGTTGAAGAACGTGAAGATATAGAAATCGAATTATTGTTACAGGCGATTTATTCTGTTTCCGGCTTTGACTTTCGCAAATATATGCGTACTTCAATTAAAAGAAGAATCGAAAATCGAATGAGGCTGGACCATATTCGCAGAATTAGCGGAATGATTGAAATGGTTTTATATGAAAAAGGGTATGTTGAGAAGCTTTTGAAGGATTTTTCGATAAACGTCACTGAGATGTTTCGCGACCCGGAATTCTTTAAAGCTTTTCGTTTGAATATTGTTCCGCTTTTGAAAAACCTTCCCGAAATCAGAATTTGGCATGCGGGTTGTTCGACTGGTGAAGAAGCCTTCTCCATGGCCATCATCCTTAAGGAAGAAGGGCTTTATGATAAGGCAAGGATTTATGCGACCGATATGAATGAAGATGTCCTCCGTCACGCGGAAAAAGGAATACTACCTTTAAATAGAATGCAGTCTTATACGAAAAACTATATGCACGCTGGCGGTAACCAGGAATTTTCGGAGTATTACACAACCGATTATCAAAATGCTTATCTTGATTCGAGTCTTCTTAAAAACATTGTGTTTTTCCAGCATAATTTAGTTACTGATGGTTCGTTCAATGAGTTTCATATCATCATGTGCAGGAATGTGATGATTTACTTTACCGGTGAATTGCAGACCTATGTTAAACAATTGTTTTATGACAGTCTATGTAAAGATGGATTCCTTGCAGTTGGGAGCAAGGAAACACTTCATTCATCAACCTTTTTGGAAGAATATGAGGACTTTGACTCAAAAGAACGAATTTATCGGAAATTATAAAAGGAAAGAGTTCGCTTATATGCGGACTCTTTCTTTTTTATTTAGAGAATTTTTCAGTTTTTTTATATTTTTATGTTTATGGTGCGAAAGGAAAGGGAATATACAAGAAGTTAGTCTGCAAGCATAACTGCCATCGTGGTCTATTATTATTATTAGAGCCTACATTTCGTTATAATAAAATAGAAATAAACACGTTATGGGAGCTTTATTAATGTACTGATCCTATATAAAGATAATGTTGCCGCTCGATATAAGCCAAAAGGGGAATGAAAGAATGACGATTTTAATCGTAGATGATAACCAGGTAAACCTTTTCGTTATAGAGAAAATTTTAAAACGGGCTGGCTATACGGATTTTCTATCATTAACTTCAGCTGTTGAGATGTTTGAATATTTACAGGTGGATAGTCCGCAACCAAAAGAGACTTCCGTTGACATCATTCTTCTTGATATCATGATGCCGGAGATCGATGGGATAGAGGCATGCAGAAGACTTCAAAGCATTCCTCACCTTAAAGATATACCCGTTATTTTTGTGACCGCTCTCGAAGATTCAAACAAAGTGGCCGAAGCACTTGATGTGGGCGGAATCGATTATATTATGAAGCCTATAAATAAAATAGATTTACTCGCGAGAATACGCGTAGGGTTAAGGCTTAAATATGAAAAAGATTGGCATAAAACGCAGGATGAAAAAATTCGCAACGAATTGGATCTGTCCATGCAGGTTCAAAGCAGCTTGTTAAGTGAGCCCATTGTAGGTGATCATTTAACCATAAGAGCATCCTACTTGCCCGCAAATAAATTAGCAGGGGATATGTACTATTGGCATCGTATTGATGAAAATCGTTATGGGATCATCCTGTTGGACATGATGGGGCATGGCATTTCCGCCTCCCTTGTGTGTATGTTCATTTCATCCGTTTTGAGGGATGCCATTAGAACGCATACGGATCCAGTTGCAGTCATAAATGAAATGAATCATTGGATGAGTATCCTTAACAAGGAAGACAACCAAGTGCATTATTATTTTACCGCGATATATATGATCATAGATACAGAGCAAAAAACGGTGGAATATGTTAATGCTGGACATCCCCCAGGCTTTGCTTTAATGGATGATGGAAAAGTGGCCTCGCTTTCAAAAGGGACATGTCCCGTTGGTTTCTTCACTGAGATGAAAATAGAGAAATCCACCATTCATTATGAAGAAAGGATTCAGCTTCTGTTATTCACGGATGGAGTCATGGAGGCTATAGATCGAGAAGGGACGGAAGGGCTGGACCAAATACAAGAAGCGGTCACGACGAGATGGTTTGATTGTAAAGAAACCGCCCCTATTGATTTTGTGATGCCTTCGGATATGCAGCAAGATCAACCCGATGATATGTGTGTTGTGGTTATTCAAGCTAATTGAAAAGGAAGAGGCGGCAGATTATCTGCCGCCTCTTCTCTATAGTGTGGGATCCTGTTAGAATGTTCGTTAATGTTTATTTTTTAATTTACTAATGTCATCTTGAAGATTGCCTTTTAATTTATCGACTTTACCTTCTGCTTGTAAGTGAGGATCATTTTTCGCGTTTCCGACTTGGTCTTTCGTTTCACCTTTTACCTTATTTACAGTACTTTTAACTTTGTCTGATAATCCGCTCATTATGTTACCTCCCTTTTCTTTATATACTATATATACCCGTGAAGTGTATACGTAAACCAATTAGTATAGAGGAAAGAGGTTACGAAGCAATTGATGCCTTTTTACTGTGCTTTTGAATGAACTGATAAGACTTTTCAATAATATGATCTTTATCATGATCCATTGATGCCACATGATATGAATTTTCAAGGGATACCATTTCCTTATCATCGGATGTAACAGTTTCATATATCTGATAGGAACATAAGTCTGGTACAACGTGATCTTCTGGAGAATGGAAGATAAGTATTGGACAAGTAATGTTCTTGAGTCGTTGACTTGTATGTTCCATTATATCAAGCAATTGTTTAATCGCTTTAGAGGGAACTTGGTCATAGGTGATTTCTTTAGTGGTATCGTCCTTTATGTCAGCTTTGCCTTCAGGAATGAAGCGTGGATCCAATTGGTTACGATATACTTCATATTCCGGAACTTGGAGAGCGGCGTTGATCGTGAGAATCCCATCACAAGCTACCTTTGTCGCTAAATCAAGGATAAGAGCGCCACCCATCGATTGTCCGATAGCAAAAACATGGGTGCAGGTTCGCTTTAATTTTGCATAGGCCATTTCAACATCATGTATCCATTCCTTATAAAGGGTCGTTTCCATTTCAAATTCATCCGTTCCGTGACCAGCCAAACGAGGAGCGAAGACAGTAAAGCCTTTGGCAGCAAAGTTTTCACCTAAATACCTTACGCTTTGTGGTGTTCCATTAAAACCGTGGCAAATGAGGATACCGATAGAATTGCCGGGTAAGAAAAAAGATTCCGCACCTGGTATTACCTTTGCTGCTGTCATATATCCATCTCCTTTAATTTTTAAAAGTCAGGTGTAAACGCACAATATTAACTATTCCGATTATATTACTTGGTTATATATTAGCATAATGGGAATTGGATAGTCAACTTGGATATATCTCTATCTTCATTAGAATAAGAAGCTGCTTATGTTGCATAAAACCCCTGATATCCTATCTATGGTGCTGGATAGGGTGGATCGCTGCAGTGGAATCTTCATTTTCCTTGATGAATGCTTTTTCCGAGGAGAAGGAACCGACAGACGCGATAGTAATAAGGGGAAAAAGATGATTTGATTGAGAGGAGGGACAAGGCGAATTTTTATATTTCTACTTTATACCACGGCAGATGGATACTACTTAATCAACAACAAGACAACCTAGTGTATTTTCAACTCTTTCTATTATAAAGGCACTGTCTGACTTTGAATGGTTGATCAAGAATAAGCTAATAAACTGGTCAGGAAATAAAATATATCATTACATAGAAAAAGCATTGACTTTAAAGTGAAATAGGATTAATATAAATAAGCACCAAGTACGACAAACAAAAAACTTCATCCACTTTTGGTAGATTAACTAAAAGAAAT
>NZ_JBHXAS010000015.1:0-68337 GCF_042727425.1 Peribacillus sp. NPDC060253 | reverse complement strand
ATTACTTATGTTGGTAATGGTTAGTAAGTAGAACCAGTAGCTGACTTAGATTTCTACTTTAATGGAAAATCAGGTTTTTATTTAAAAACCAAGATACCCCTCATAACACAGGGGGTTTATCTGGTGGTATATTGGTGGCGGACTGGTGGCAAAACCAAACATATTGCCACCAATTACATCTGTTTATACCATATAAAGAAAAAACAAGGGCCTATTATATCAACGTTTTCTAACTAAATCTGTTATAATCCGATTCCTTTCACTTCCTTGACAGGGAAGGGGTCGTGGGTTCGAATCCCTCACAGGTCATCAACTGCCAGAGGCTTAAATCCTTGATATAACAAGGATTTGGGCCTTTTTTTATTTATTAATACTGAATGCGATGAGAACAACTTGTAGAAATTTCAACACGTCATCATCTTCGTTTGGCATCAAATGGACGTGATTTGTTAACGTGATTGTAGAATCCGAATGTCCTAAACGTGCCACAAGACGATATCTCCCCCTTCAGAAATCAAGATGGAGTGCTGGATATCTTGAAACCTTAAACTAATGGATGTACATATGCCGCTTCAAAATGAAACGTTTCATCACGCGTAACATGTTCCGTGGATCTTGTAGGGTCCCGGTCTCCGTAAAGCTTAATCTCTTTATCTGTAAACATCTTTATACACATTTAACATTTCCCCAAATTCTATTTTCTTCATTATTAAACTACCTATAAGAAGCCTTTTTTTAGTGTCTGGACTATAAATGAGTAATGAGATGGGCTTTTCTTTTTAATTTTCCCTTTCTCTCGTTGGGTTGCAAGAAAGGAATCAAGTATTGCAGCAAAGACGGTATGCTCATTTATTTTATAAACAAAAGGAGATGCCCCTTTTGATTCAAGTATCGGTGGATTCTTTCACTATAAGCATCTGGAGGGATCGGCTTTTTTCTCCTCTTTCTCATTCCATTACATAACACGGGTTCTCAGTTCTAAAAAAGTACTTCAATTAATAAGATTTTATAGTTGTGTGTGATAAGAGGAGGGAACGTATGAAACAATATCGTGTTATTGGAAAAAGCGTTCCAAGGAAAGAAAGTTGGGATAAAGTCTCCGGGAGGGTAAAGTATATTGATGATTTTCAAGAAGTCGGTACATTGCATGTAAAGCTATTGACGAGTCTTTATGCGCATGCCTCTATAGGAAAGGTTGATACAGACGAGGCTTGGAAGGTACCGGGAGTGCGTATGATTGTAACGGGAGAAGACTATCCACTTTTGATTGGGACTACTATTAAGGATCGCCCATTGCTTGCCTTTGACAAGGTTCGGTATTATGGAGAGCCGATTGCAATGGTCATTGCTGATTCCGAAGCGATTGCCATTCAAGCGGTTTCTTCGATACGTGTTACATATAAAGTGCTTCCTGTAGTGAATTCACCTGTGCAGGCTTATCAAAATGATGCCCCTCTTGTTCATGAACAAGTAGAACAATATCAAATAGATCAAGATGCTGACGGAGAGGGGGCGTCCGGAGGTATACATCCGGTGCCAGGTACAAATATAGCGAACCGTCAAGGAATTCGCAAGGGTAATATTGATCGGGGGTTTGCTCAGTCTGATTTCATCGTAGAAGAAATATTTTCCTTTAATCAATCTGATCATACGGCGATAGAAACGAGATGTGCAGATGTAGAAATTAAAAAGACCGGAGAAGTTATAATACACTCTGCCTCTCAGGAACCGTTTGAAATGAAAGAACTGATTAGTGAAACATTTAATATTGATGAAGGAAAGGTGCAAGTTCATATCCCGTTAGTCGGCGGATCGTTTGGTGCTAAAACCAGTGTGCAATTAGAACCGCTGGCATATGTTGCTTCTAAGGCTGTAGGCGGTAGAAGGGTACGGCTACGCAATAGTCGGGAAGAAGACATTGCTACTTCCCCCGTTCATATTGGATTACATGCAAAGGTTAAAATGGGGTGTACAAAGGACGGGAAATTACAAGCAATAAAACTTCATTTTTTATTTGACGGTGGTGCTTATGCAGAAAGAGCAATCCCAGTTAGCAAGGCCGCAGCGTATGATTGTACTGGGCCATACGCTATAAAAAATGTATGGTGTGATTCATTATGTATGTATACAAACCATCCGTATGCAACGGATTTTCGGGGATTTGGGAGAACTGAGGCAGCTTTTGGAGTAGAAAGAACAATAGATATAATGGCAAATAAACTGGGGATGTGTCCGTTGGAATTTCGTTTGAAAAACGCGATACAGCCAGGTGACACGTCGCCTACACAAGTTCTTTTGAATAAAAGTAATCTTGGCGATATCAGGGAATGCTTGTTGCAGCTAAAAGATCTTATTGATTGGGATAGAGGACAACGAATTGACATTTCGGATCGGATCGTACGGACAAAAGGAATTAGTTGTGCGTGGAAGAATGGAGATCCACCTCCAGGTGTTGGAGCAGGTGCCATCTTAACCTTTAACTCCGACGGGTCTGTGAACATTAATAGCGCGGCTGTAGAGATTGGCCAAGGGACGAAAACAGTACTAACACAAATGGTTGCTGAAAAAATGAAATTGAGTGAAGATGAAGTGTTTATACAAATGGAGGTAAATACACAGATGTCTCCTGATAATTGGGAGACTGCAGCGAGTCGAACAACGTTTATGTCCGGAAATGCAGTTCTTAGAGCTGTGGAAGATGCAATCAGGCAATTAAAAAGAACGGCAGCCATTATTTTGAAAGTTCCAGTAGATGAGTTGGAGGTCGCTAATAAAAAAGTATATAAGAAGACCTCACCTAATATTTCAATAGATTTTTCCGAGATTGTGTATGGCTTTATATTTCCAGATGGCAAAGTTGCAGGAACGCAGGTTGTTGGTAGAGGGACATATATGATTCCAGGAATTACGGACATGGATCCGGTAACGGGAAAAGGTGTTCAGGGACCTGAGTGGGGTGTGATAGCACAAGCGGTGGAAGTTGAATTTGACAAAAGGGATAATACTTTTAAGTTAATCCGCGCTGTAAGTGTAGCTGACGCAGGTACAGTATTGAACTATAAAGGCGCTGAAACACAGGTGATGGGCGCGATGAATATGGGACTAAGCTTTGCTACGAGAGAAGGATTTCTGTATGACGACGAGGGCAGAGTCTTAACCACACAATTTCGGTCGTATAAAGTGATGCATTATGGTGAGCAACCCGAGTATATCGTCCGATTCATTGAAAATCCAGTAAAGGGTGCCCCATTTGGTTCCCGGGGACTAGGTGAGCATGGGATAATGGGTATGCCTGCAGCGGTTGCAAATAGTTTATCCCTCGCAGCAAATGTTTCACTACAACAGTTGCCTCTTACTCCAGAGTTCATTTGGAAGACAAGGCTCAAAGCGGGGGAGGTGTATTAATGCTCCCCTTCAATTTTGAATACTATCGCCCTTCTTCGATTAATGAGGCAGTGGAATTATTCGAAAAGCTAGATCAAGATGGGAAGAAACCGATCTATTTAAGCGGTGGAACGGAAATTACTACACTCGGAAGGCTAAATCAGATTTTCACAAAGGCAGTGATTGATGTAAAAGGTATCCCTGAATGTAATGCCCTGGATTTTAAGCAAAATTCTGTTGTTGTTGGAGCAGCCCATACCCTAACACAAGTTTGGGAATCGAAAATATTACCCTTGCTTGGCGAGGCTTGTGTAAAGATAGGGGACCGTACATCGAGGAATCAAATTACGCTGGGAGGAAATCTAGCTAGTCAAATCATCTATCGCGAAGCCGTACTCCCATTGCTGCTATCTAATAGCACTTTTGTAGTCGCGGGCATTGACGGTATTCACCAAATCTCAGTTCATAAGATTTTCAAAGAAAAGCTGCTTTTAAAGCGGGGGGAATTTCTCGTACAAATTAAAGTTAATGGAAAATATCGAAACAAACCATTCTTTATTGAGAAAAAAAGGAAGAGTGAAAGAGTGGATTATCCGCTTATAACCATAGAAACATTAAAAATTGATCGTTCCATTCGGTTAGCGATAAGTGGATTGTGTGCTTTTCCATTTCGATCTTATGAGATGGAGAAGGAGTTAAATAAAACAGGTATATCCCTTGAGGAAAGGATTGACAAGGCCGTGCTTCGAATCCCGGCCCCAGTAATAAGTGATATACGCGGCACAAGTGAATATCGTATATTTGTCCTGCGGAATACACTTCTCGATGCGCTAATTGATTTAGAAGGGGTGAGATAAGTGAATGATGAATTGACGCTTGATATAAATGGAGAACAGCGGGTGGCGACTGTTAGAATGGCAGATACGCTTTTAGATGTTTTAAGGGAAAAACTTGACTTAACAGGAGCCAAGCGCGGCTGTGAGAACGGTGATTGCGGTTCCTGTACGGTGCTTGCAGACGGTTTGCCGGTAAAGTCATGCATGATGCTTGCAGTGGATGCTATCGGTAAGAAGCTCACTACGATCGAAGGATTACATGACGATCCTATGCAGCATGCTTTTATTGAGAAATGGGCTTTTCAGTGCGGGTATTGTACATCAGGATTTATTTTGAACGCTCGTGCGCTCGTGAACCAATATCCAGACGCAACCGATGAGATCATGGAAGAATGGCTCAGTTCTAATATTTGTCGGTGTACTAGTTACCAGGAAATTCGAGAAGCCGTAAAATCGGTTTTAAAGGAGCAGCGTTTCAATGTAGGAAGACCAAGATCAAGAAACAAACGTTAGTATTCCACTGGTAAAGTACATTAATTATGAAATTAGGCTATTTGGTTCCTAAAGAATAAGGCAATGGGTGATCAGATGAGTGAATTCTATCGATATATAAAAAAACTGAATAAACAAAAAGAGGATTACTTCGTAAGGGCAACTGTCTTTGAGGTATTGGGGTCAGCCTATCGGCATAAAGGAGCAACGATGTTCTTCGGAAAAGATGGTAAACAGTATGGTACTTTAAGTGCGGGCTGTTTAGAAGAGGATTTATCTTATCATGCTACGGAAGTGATGACTACTTTACATTCTAAGATTGTTGAATATGATCTATCTTCTGATAACGACATACTGTGGGGAATTGGATCAGGCTGCAATGGGAAGATCAAGGTCCTGCTTGAACCATTCGGGTGGAGCTATGTACCACCAAACCACAATCAGCCAGCATTGCCCGTAATAGAACGGCTTCTCGATGATGGAAAATCCATTTTTATTGTTAAAAGCATAGGAGGGAAAGTAGCAGCAGGGACTATGATTTATTGTTCAAATGATGAAATGGTGACCGGTCATATAATAGACCAAGGCGTTCAGCGAAGATTAGTATCCTATTTAAATGAGTTTTCTGTTTTAGGTACCGAATTTCAGTATACAGTTGTACATGATTTAGAAAGTGAATTTATTTTCGAAAGAATCAAACCTAGGGATACGTTATACATTTTTGGTGCAGGTCCAGATGTGGAGCCTGTTGTTAAACTTACCTCGGCTTTCGATTTTGAAACGATAGTTATTGATCCAAGAAGCGATAGGTGTAATCGAAATTTCTTTCCATCTGCCGACGTTTTAATCAATGAGCATCCCGACGTTTTTTTAAAGGAAAACAGACTACGAGAAAATAGTTATGTCATAATAATGACCCACAATTTCTCTCGGGATAAACAAATATTATCGTTATTATTGGACCAATCTCCTCCCTGCTATATTGGAATATTGGGCTCAAGAGTCAGAACAGAACGTTTACTCCCTCCAAAACAATTGCTTGATAAAATCCATTCCCCAGTGGGCCTAAATATCGGTGCAGAAGGACCAGAGGAAATTAGTATTAGTATTATGGCTCAGCTTATACAATTCAGAAAACTTATTTGTTGAAAAATGAAAAAGGAATATCTTTAATGCCCATCTTTATTGTTGGACTATAAATCCATGGTGAAAAATTTATGAATGATAACATTAGAATTTCTGCTGTAATTCTTGCGTCAGGTATGTCTAAACGAATGGGCACCACTAAACAGCTTTTAATGTTTCAAGGAGTGCCACTCTTGGAATATACAATTCGGAAACTCCTTTTTTTCCCCTTTATTAAAATTTATGCAATTATCGGACACAATTCGAATGAAATCATGAATTTGATTGATATAAAGGATCAACGGTTTGAATGGATTTTTAACAATATGTATCAAGAAGGACAAAGTGCGGCTTTACAAAAAGCCATAAGGACTATAGAAGATGTGGATGGGATGATGGTGTTCTTGGCGGATCAGCCATTGATTCTTGATGAAACAATCAGGCAAGTATTTAATGAAGCTGCAACACGAATGAAAAAACAGGAACCGAAATGTGTCGTACAGCCTTCCTTTTCCGGAAAAAAGGGACATCCGGTGTTCTTTTCATCTACATTGTTTCCTTTTTTTAAGATGCTGCAAGGTGATGAAGGTGGTAAACGTATCATAAACCACTCCAGAAACCACCATATTATACCAGTAGGTGACCCGGGAATTTTGTTCGACATCGATACTCCGGAAGATTATCAGATCCTATTAAGTAAGGATAGTTCAGTACCCTTTCCTGAATAGAAGGATAATTATTTTTATCCTATTGGAATGTAGTCATTGTATAGGTTAATTGTTTACGTTGGAAGTACTGTATATGTATAGATCTATCGCAATTAAAATTTCATGCTAGATTCTTGAATTCTTAAATAGAGTCCGCTTTGACTTCTAATGGCTGGCCGCCGTTTCTGATCCAATTCCACCTCTCTGTCAGCGATTTTCAACATAAGCATAAGGTGACATCATATCTTCGGGGCCTGCCATTTATGAAATATGACACGTATACAAACGAAAATCAACACGTTAATGAAAACGTATACGATGTATGTTAAGGAAACAATAAAATGTGGTCATTTAGGTCTTTGGTTACGGTCTTCGGTCTTAACGGGATTTCCTTTTAAAAAAACAGGACCATATGAAATGGTCTAAGTTCTTCTGTAGTAAATTGGAATGGTTCCTATTGGAGTAATCTGGATTGGAGAAGGGTCCAATACAACTGGTACAGGAGGAAGATGAGAAGGACCAACTTTTTTACCTCTTAGACTTTGTTTATTTCTTTGACCATTATCTAATTTTGGAACGTGTTCGTTAAAGTAGTGGCTCTTATATTGAATGCCATCAATTTCATCATTACGACCAAATAAAAAATCATCAAATTTTCTTTTAGAAGCCATTACGTCACTCCTGATTAAAAGTTTTTCAATTTGTATACCCAATATATACAAAAATCGATTAATTGATTGGGCCAGATGGAGAAACTATTAAGGGTGTTTTCAGTTTTTAAACGTAAAATTTTAAGGGAAAGGGGCGTGTGCTCGAATCCCTCACAGTTCTTCAACTGCCAAAGGGATTAAATCCTTGATATAACAGGGAGTTGGGCTTTTTTTCTGTATAAATTTCTATCGATTTATTCCTTTATGTTTATGCATTGACCAAAGACTTCACAGTATCGGCATGTGACGGTGAATCGTTCGTTGCGTGACGTTAGCCTCTTTGGTACACTATGCAGAAGTACATTTCACTTCGATTGCTAGGATTTGCTATCGAATGGCATAAATATGATGTATGATCTTTACATAAATCATCGTCCTTGTTAGCAGAGGGGTGCTCCCAAACAAAACCTGAAAGTGGGGAGCATACTATCCGTTACTGCATTCGCTCTTAACTTGTGGAACTAGTAACGAAGTGCATAATACAAATCCAATCTTACCTTAACAAAATGTGTTTCTAAGAAAAAAACCATATCTTCCCTCATACAGCAGGAGTTGTATGGGGGCTTGTATTATATGAGGGATTTTCTGTTTAGATACTATAGGAGGAAGCAATGAACAATTATAAATTGACCATTCAATATGATGGCGGGCGCTATAAAGGCTGGCAACGACTCGGTAATAGTGATGATACGATACAAGGGAAAATAGAAAATGTATTAACGGAAATGGCAGGGGAAAAAATTGAGATCATCGGTTGTAGCAGAACGGATGCCGGTGTACATGCCTTTGCTCAAATAGCCAATTTTAAGATCGGTGAAAATCTGACTGAAGCTGAAATCATGAATTATTTGAATAGATATTTACCAAGAGATATCAGCATTGTCGAGGTTAGGCTTGTTCCTGATCGTTTTCATGCCCGTTATAATGCTAAGGATAAAACCTATTTGTATAAAATCTGGAACGAGCCATATACAAATCCTTTCATGCGAAAGTACAGTATGCATGTAGAGGAAAAGCTGGATATCACAAGAATGAAAAAAGCATGTCAATATTTTATAGGCGAACATGATTTTACTTCTTTTTCAAATGCAAAGTCCAAGAAAAAATCCATGGTGCGTGAAATATATTCCATTGATATAGAAGAAAATGACGGCTTCATCGAAATTACAGTGAGAGGCGATGGATTTCTTTATAATATGGTTAGAAAGATTGTCGGGACATTGATAGAAGTTGGGTTGGGTGAAATCGATGCTGAAAATATACCGAGTATTTTAGAGTCAAAAGAAAGAATCCAAACGGGCCGTATGGCGGAGGCAGCTGGGTTGTACTTGGTGAAGGTTGATTTTTAGACCAAATATTGCTGCGTCGGTTAATGCATGTAAAGTGGACAGGCAGTAGAAAATACGAAAGAAGGGGAGATTTGATGAGGTTAGCAGGAAAGAAAATTATCAGTCTTGTGCACCATGATTTTGAAGATTTAGAGCTCTGGTATCCGATCTTACGATTAAAAGAAGAGGGAGCGATCGTTCACCTCGCTGGAGAAAAGGCGAATGAAACATACATTGGAAAATATGGTGTACCAGCCGTATCCGATTATGAGTATGGCAGTATTAAAGCTGAAGAATATGATGCCATTCTTGTCCCGGGCGGTTGGGCACCTGACAAAATTCGTCGATTTCCTGAAGTGATATCACTTATCCAAAGTATGGAAGAAAATAAAAAACCCATCGGGCAAATTTGTCACGCTGGTTGGGTATTGATTTCTGCTAAAATTTTACAAGGGAAAAATGTAACGAGTACCCCTGGCATTAAATATGATATGGAAAATGCAGGGGCAACTTGGATAGATAGGCCCGTCGTAGTAGATGGAAACCTTGTATCAAGCAGACGTCCGCCTGATCTACCGGATTATTTAAGGGAATTGATTTCCGTGATTGAAAAACGTTAAAACATAATAGGGTGAAAAAGTGGTTTTTCCTTCTGGAAAAACCACTTTTAATTATTCCTGCCCCGAATGCGAAATATGAAAATAAGAAGGAGTATTTTCACACATTCTAGCCAATTAACCAGCTTAATAGGATGAAACAAAATTGACAGGGCAGGGGCCCCGGATTCGAATCCCTTACAGGTGATCCGAACGGCGAAAGCATTTGCTAAGCAAAGTTCTTGCCGTTTATTTATTTTTCATTTTAAAAATCCTTACCCTTCGAATGCATAGCACAAAGTCTACACAGAAACTCCACGAGACGGTCAATTTGTCTTATTGCTTGCTGTTAAGTTCCTTCATGGGTGCGCATTTGGACTCAGCGATTCTTTACTTATGATGATAATAGTCGAAAGGGTACAAAAAATTATTACCTTCATTGATCCTTAATCAAATCAATATACAAATTTCCTTTTGTCCCTACGACAGCATATGAGATGTCAAAAACAGCAAGGTTTCTTTTTTTGAGTTCAGCCATTAACCATTCGTCATCGTATGTATGTTTGGATAAGTTGTCATATAAGATCTTCCCATCATAGATCAGTTCTAATGGTACTGTTCCTGCTGAGGGCAGTAGAGGTAAATCCTGCTTGGTGGCATTTTGGTATTGGTTTTTTTTTAATACAGAGAGGGAGCCATTTATTTCTAAAATGGCACATTCCACTTCTTCCATGTTGAAGATATCTTTTCCTCGCAAAGCCTGCTTAAGAGAATCCAGTGAATACCCCATTCGCTCCATTGTCCCTTCGAGAATTTCTCCCTTTTGTATTAAGATAGTAGGTTCTCCAGCGATCCATTTCCCGAAGCGCGGATTTCGAACGGCTAGAAGATTCAGCATAAAAACGACGGTACCCATTATTATAAGTGCAATGATAAAATACAGGAATTTAATTTTAATATTGAAAGCTAGATTTCCTGCAATTGTTCCCATCGTTATTGAAGCAATATAAAGGTGATAGGTCCTCTGGGCAATCGTCTGTTTTCCGAGCAGCTGGACAAATAGCCATAATAAAATAAATGAGGTAAAGGTTCGAAAGATGATTTCAACAGATCCAGCCATGACTATTTCTCCCTTACAAAACTCCCGACAATTCGTTTTTAATAGTGTGTTCTTACAGGAAGCCATTTATTCTGTAACTAAAAAAGGAAAAAGACAAGATACCGTCTTTCGATTGGGAACCCATCTTACATAAATTGATAGATTTATTCCATTGGTGGGAGGTCAATAAAAATTAATCATTTTATGAAACGTACTTCCTTTTAAACTAGGCAGTGCTATACGCTTTTTTTATTTGGTTTGAAAAATCCATGGATATGTTTACTTAGTATTGATTAAGAAATTTCTTCGAATAATAGTATCAAAATACTTTTGTACGGGGGTATGTTTTGAGAAATATTCGGGAAATTTTCATTGACGATTTAAAGAGCATTTATAAAAACTTCTTTGTTTGGATCGTTGTTATTTTTCTTATGTTCATCCCGTCCATTTATGCATGGTTTAATATTGTCGCGTCTTGGGACCCATATGGAAACACGGAAGGGATCCTCGTCGGTGTGTCCAATAATGATAAAGGTGCGGAGTTAAATGGTAAAACCGTGAATTTAGGAAAAGAAGTCATAGAGGGTTTAAAGGGGAATAAAGATTTAGGCTGGAGATTCACAAATGAAAAAGATGCGATTGCAAAGGTGGAAAAGGGGGATTATTACGCAACGATCATTATTCCAGAGAATTTTTCGGAACATATCGCGACCATCATGACGGATGACCCAATGAAAGCGGAGATTGATTACTATGTGAATGAAAAAATCAATTCCATTGCTCCTAAAATTACCGCTGCAGGAGCCAACAGCATTGTAGACAATGTGAGCAAAAGCTTTATTAAATCAGCTAGTGGGAGTATCCTTTCCATCTTTAATGAACTGGGTATCACGTTGCAAAATGAGTTGCCAACCATTCAAAAAATGAAAAATATGGTGTATTTATTAGAGGGGGAACTGCCTGAACTTGAAAAAAATATCAAAACTGTTCGAACACATGTAAAAAGGGCAGAGGATATCATTAAGATGGTAAATGATGGTCTTGATGCAATAGAAGGAATAACGTCGCAGAAGGATAAATTGGAGTCTGACGTTTCTAGTTATGTAGATTCAACAAGGCAGGCTTTCGAAGAAATGAATCCACTCTTGCAAAATGATATTGCGAATTTAAGGAGTGATAATGAATCCATATTAGTGCTGGCAAACCGGTTAACGGATCAGGATTTGCCGGGCAATGAAGCGGATCAGTTAGTTGATCAAGGGATAACGAGGATAAATAAAGAGTTGTACCTTTTGGACAGCATGTTTAACTTATTGGTGAGAGTCAATCAATTTAGTGCAAAAAACGGGCTTCAACCAGAAATACAGCTAGTAGATGATCTTCGGGATAATGTTTCGAAACAACTTCAAGCGCTGAATGATCGCTCCTTCGGCTCACTTATAAATCTTGGTGAGAACAATGATCAAGTCTTGGCAAGCTTCCAGGATAACTATTCAAAGGATACAGGTCCAAAATTCAATGCAATATGGAATGAAACGGATTCCATATTGCAGAAAGTTCAGCTTACGATGACGGAGGGCAGCCAGGTTCTTCCTGAAGTGAGGACACTATTGAATGAGACCAATCGAACGTTGGAAACACGTACAGGAGAAATCGATGAATTACAGGAAAAGTTTCCGGAAATAGAATCGAAAATAACGGCTCTAGCATCTAAAATGAGAGAAATCGATAAGTCTTATAATATGGAAGAAGTGATTGCGTTCCTGAGGAATGACATTGAACAAGAAAGTGACTTTTTTTCAGAACCAGTACTGCTCAATAAACACAGTTTATTTCCAATCCCAAACTATGGATCTGCCATGTCTCCTTTCTTCACGGCATTATCCCTATGGGTGGGCGGCACAATTTTGATTTCCATGCTTAGCGTAGGTGTTTCTCATAAAGTTTACAGCCCGTATCAAGTTTATATTGGGCGGTACCTTATATTCTTCATCATTGGATTAATGCAGGCACTTAGTGTTTCCATTGGGAATATTATCCTGATTGATGTGTATGTAGCGGATAAATTTGAGTACATCATGTTTTCTGTCTTGATAAGTACAGTATTTACACTCATTGTGTATACGTTGGTTTCAGTTCTAGGTAATGTTGGAAAAGGGTTGAGTGTAGTCTTGATGGTCCTTCAAATATCAAGTTCAGGCGGCACCTTCCCCATTCAAGTGACACCGCCCTTTTTCCAACATATCAACCCCTTTTTGCCATTCACCTATGCCGTTGGCTTACTTCGTGAATCGGTTGGTGGAATAACCTGGAGCGTTGCTGGCAAGGATATTTTCATCCTGTTTCTCTTTTTATTAATCGCGTTCCTTATAGGTATCATTTTGAAAAAGCCCTTGCATGCTAGGACGCAAAAGATGAAGGATAAATTGTATGGAAGCAGGATTTTCTAGATATTAAATGTTTATGGGGGACCTTGAAATGCAAGGCACTCAAGATGCCTCATTAAATTATAAAATCAGCCTGAGCCTTAATAAAAGGGCTCAGGCCTTTTGTGTGAAGTAAGGAATTTGTCAAGTGAGTTTTTGATATGGGCATGGAATTGAAAGCTAAATAGAAAGATATCAAAAAATTAGAATTTTTGCATTTTTATAGTTGACAAAAACCATTGGATTAATCATTATTAAGAAATAATGTTTTGTGAATCGATGCGATATAAAAGTGGGGTGACTTTATGTATTTAACAATAGATGGCATAGAAAAAAGTTTTTCGAATGAACATAAAGAACGCACAAAGGTACTTGACGAGATTAACATAGAGGTCGAGAAAGGAAGTTTCGTTTCCATCGTCGGACCATCGGGTTGCGGGAAATCGACACTCCTTTATCTAATCGCTGGCCTTGATAAGGCTGATAAAGGTGAAATACGTGTAGCTGGAAAAAAGGTGATGAAGCCTGGACCGGAACGGGTGGTAGTTTTTCAAGAGGCTGGGTTATTTCCCTGGTTAACGGTACTTGAAAATGTTACATACGGCTTGAAGCTAAAGAAAATGCCCAAAGAAGAGGCTAAATCGAAGGCAATGGACATTTTAAAAATGGTTCATCTCAGCCGTTATGTGGACTCCTATCCACATCAACTATCAGGGGGCATGAAACAGAGGGTAGCCATCGCAAGAGCGCTGGTGATGGAACCGGATATTCTCTTGATGGATGAGCCATTTTCTGCGCTTGATGAGCAAACGAGGATGGTCTTGCATAAAGAGTTGCTCGAAATCTGGAGAAAAACAAAGGTGACAATCTTTTTCGTTACCCATAATATTCGTGAGGCCGTTCAGCTTTCCGAAAAAATTATCGTCTTTGCAACCCGTCCCGGGAAAATTAAAGAGACGATTTCCGTCCCTTCCATGAAAGATGGAGTTATGCCGGATAGTGTAACTTTACATACTGAACAAAGGGTTCTATCTATCTTGCAGGAGGAAATTGAAAAAGTGTTGAAGGAGGAAATGGGGAATGATTACAGCTTTAAGACGAATCATATTCATCGCGATGATAGCGGGGATATGGGAAGTCACATCTAGATTATCCAGTCTTCCGGATTTCATGTTCCCGAGCCTGACTCAGGTTTTGGAAACTTTGTTTAAAGGGCTAGTAAGCGGACAAATAACCGAAGCTATCGGAAAAAGCCTCGGCCGTATCCTGATAGGCTTTACGATTGCCATTATAGTAGGTCTGATATTAGGCTATTTCATTTGGCGCTTCAAACTGGTTGAAGACACTTTAGGATTCGTCGTGACGGCCTTACAGTCCATCCCGAGTATCGTTTGGTTCCCTTTAGCGATCATTTGGTTTGGGTTGAATGATTTCTCGATTCTCTTTATCGTCACCATCGGTGCAACATGGACGATGACAGTTAATGCAACCAGCGGATTCCGAAATGTGCCCCAGTTGTATCAACGGGTTGCCAAAACATATGGATCGACAGGTTTTCACTTTCTGCGCACCGTGATTTTACCAGCTTCCGTCCCGCAAATAATTTCCGGACTTCGAATTGCGTGGGCATTTTCCTGGCGCGCATTGATGGCTGGTGAATTGCTTGGCGGAGGAGGCGGTCTTGGACAATTGCTTGAAATGGGCAGATCATTGGGTCAAATGGATTTGGTCATCTCCGTAATGATCATTATCGCAATTATCGGAACAATCGTCGATAATGTAGTCTTCTCCCGTCTCGAACGTAGTGTTCAACTTAAATGGGGAGTGAATCAACGGTAGTTTAATAAGATCATAGTAAAAAAGGAGAGAAAATATGAAAAAATCATTTTTTGCCCTTATTTTGTCTGTATTGTTCATCGGAATAGTAAGCGGGTGCACCCAGTCCACCAGTAAAGACGAGGGAAAGGGTTCTGGGAAACAAACCGTGAAAATTGGATATTTTCCTAATTTAACTCATAGTGCAACGATCATTGCGCTTGAAAAAGGCTATTTTGAAGAAGAGTTCGGTAAAGATGTTAAGATAGAAACCAAAACGGTGGCAAATGGCGGATTATTTATGGAAGCAATGGCTACAAACGCTATTGACGTCGGAACTGTCGGACCTGGTCCTTTGCTTAACTTTTACGTTAAAAACCCGGAATACCACCTAATCTCTGGAGCAGTTAATGGCGGTGCCGTTCTTGTGGCAAGTGAGGGAAGCAAGGTTACGGATTTAAAAGATTTGGATGGTAAAAAGGTAGCGATTCCCGTCATAGGTAGTACACAGGATGTCATGCTTAGAAAAGCGCTTCAAGATGTTGACTTAAAACCGTCTACAAATGGGGGAACAGTTGAGCTATATGCATCAGCACCTGCTGATACAACCGCTCTTTTTGTCCAAAAGTCAGTCGATGCAGCAGCGACACAGGAACCATGGGGATACGTATTGGAAAACCAGGCAAAGGGAAAGTTAGTGCTTGACTGGGATCAGTTTGCATGGGGAAAAGATTCACCAAACACTGTAGTGGCTGCAAGCCAGAAGTTCTTGGATAAAAAAGGTCTCGCTGCTTCCTATTTGAAAGCGCATAAGAAAGCGGTGGATTTTATTCGAAAAAATCCTGAAGAAAGCCAAGAACTAGTTATTAAGCATTTGAAGAAACTGACTGGAAAAGAATTAAGTAAAGAAGAAGTTGCCTCGGCATTTTCACGCCTTGAAGTGACAACTGATGTGAATGAGCAAGTCATTCAAGAAATGGCTGATATAAGCAAAGAGGCGGGTTATATTCCTAGCAGTGATATTAAAGGCCTGATCGATTTATCCATTCTTGGAGAAGTCACCAAGTAACTTGAAATAAGAAGGCGCCTCAGCCGTTCGGGCTTAGGCGTCTTTTTGTAATGAAGTTAGGAATGTTTATTCACTCCTGCAAACAATGACTCCCTGCTATGGACAGACGTGATTCAATGCTTGAATAACTTGATCAACCTCTTCCCAGGAATGGATGGTTGCACCTGAAGCCAATGAATGTCCGCCCCCATTGAATTGACGGGCTACGGAATCGATGGGAATATTCCGCGAACGAATCCTGACACGGATTTCCTTAGGATATTCGATGAAAAACGCCCAGATCTTGCTACCTCTAATGCTTGAAAGCGTATTGATTAAATTCGAAGCTTCGACTCGGTCTACTCCATACATATTTATCAGATCCTCCGTAATAAAGAAGTAAGCTACCCCTTTGTTGGTTATCCTGTAGGTCATGAGAATGTCTTTTTGAAGCCTTGAAGAGTTTGGCGTTTTTGTATTAAGAAAGTTATGGATTCTTTCTGGCTGAAAATTATAAGTTCTTAAATGCGAAACCATTTTTAAAGTTCTAGGAGTGATATTCCCATTCATGAAATTCCCTGTATCACTAAGTATCCCTGCATAAAGTGCTTTAGCCGTTTCTTTATTCAGGAAAAAGTCTTCTTGAAATTCCATACTTAATTCAACAAGCATTTCGCATGTAGAGCTATAAGAAGGGTCGACCCAAGAAATGTCGCCAAATAATTCATATTCGGGATGGTGGTCAATTTTGATCAGCATATCCCCGAGTTCATGGCGGGGATCACTGATTCGTGAAATGTTGGCAGTATCACACACAATCACCAAAGCCCCTTTATATTTGTTATCGGTAATGACATCCATTTCACCAATGAATAAAAGCCTATCCACTTCATCGCCTACCACAAAAACTTCCTTGGAAGGGTAAGAGTGCTTCAAAAGCCGTTGGAAGCCGATTTGTGATCCCAATGCATCGGGGTCCGGATTAACATGGCGGTGAATGATTATCGTTGGGTATTTCTTGATCGCTTCGATTATTTCCTTTTTTATATTGACCATATTGCCATCTCCCTTTGAATCTTTCCTTGTTTGTCGAGCGTTAATGGATCGTACGAATCATTTAAGTATCTCCAATCATCACATTTAACACGAATAAAGGCAATTTCAAATACTGTGTATTGTATTTAAGAATATTTAGGCATTACCAATTGACCATCAAACAAAATTATTGCAAAATTCAAATAATGGATTTATACTTAATTTACCAAACCGATGACAGCAAGTTACCTTGTTGCATGGCCGGCTTGTTATAAATCTGGAATTCATAAAAATTGACTTGGTTCACTTGATCTTCCTTTGCAGGAAGACAGTGCGTGGATAAGGGTCAGTGAAACGTTCAATGTAAGTACATTGTTTGTTTTACTGGCTCTTTTTTTGTATCGCGATAGTTTGAAAGGGGTGATGATATGAATGGAGCTTTGGAAGGAGTCAGGATCATTGATGTCTCCCGTGTTTTGGCAGGGCCGTTTTGTACAATGATTCTTGGTGATTTGGGTGCCGATGTTATTAAAATCGAGCATCATGAATCAGGTGATGAAACGAGAGGATGGGGTCCGCCTTTCGCCCAAGGAGAAAGCGCTTACTATTTATGTGCGAATCGAAATAAGCAAAGCATGACCTTGAATTTAAAGTCGGAACAAGGGAAAGAGATTTTCCGGAAGTTGGTGTCTTCCGGGGATATAGTGATTCAAAATTTCAAGACGGGCACCTTGGAAAAAATGGGATTAGGTTATGAAGAATTAAAGGAATTCAACCCCAAACTGATCATGGCCTCGATTACTGGATTCGGTTTAACCGGTCCTTATAAAGATTTACCTGGCTATGATTATATCATTCAAGCGATGAGCGGTTTGATGAGCATTACAGGAGAAAAGGATGGGAACCCCGTAAAAGTCGGTGTGGCCATAGCTGACATATTGACTGGCTTATATACATGCATTGGCATTTTATCAGCTTTACATCATAGGGATAAAGCGGGGGAAGGACAGGAAATAGATATTTCGTTAATGGATTGTCAGGTATCTTCACTAGTGAATGTCGCCAGCAACTATTTATTCAACGGTTTGACCCCTGAACGAATGGGAAACCAACACCCAAATATCGTTCCATATCAAACATTTCGTACAAGCGATGGAGAGCTCGTGGTGGCTGTAGGGAATGATGAACAGTTCAGGCGATTCACAACTGTTATAGGCAAACCCGATTTAGCGGAGCGAGAACAGTTTAAGCATAACGAAAATCGTTTGCTGAACAAGGAAGAATTAATATCTATAATAGAGGATTCATTGAAAGGAAAGACAAAGAAAGAGTGGAAAATGCTGTTTGATGATGCAGGAATACCGAATGGTCCGATTAATGATATTGCAGAGATGTTCGAAGATCCACAAATCATTGCAAGGGGAATGTTGGTGAAAATGGAACATCCTACAATCCAAGACCTTAGAATGACAGGATCGCCCCTTAACCTTTCAAAAACCCCTGTCACGATGAGAAACCACCCACCGCTGTATGGAGAGCACACCGATACCATTTTGGCAGAAATAGGGTATGACCCGGACCAAATAATCAAATTTAAGCAAAATAAAATTATTTAGGAGGAATTTTGATGATGAATTTCGAATTAACAGAAGAGCAGCAAAGCGTGAAAAAAGTGGTAAGGAAATTTGTCGATAAGGAAATTATCCCATATATTCAAGAATGGGATAGGCAAGGTCAATTTCAACCCCATATTTTAAAAAGACTAGCTGAATTACAATTGATGGGCGTCTGTATACCCGAAGAGTATGGCGGGGTCGGAATGGATTATAATACCCTGGCAATCGTTTGTGAAGAGTTGGAGAGAGGCGATACGGCTTACCGAACTGCAGTGTCTGTACATACAGGCTTGAATAGCATGACTCTGTTGCAATGGGGGACGGAAGAACAAAAACAGAAATATTTAGTTCCGCAAGCAAAAGGGACCAAGATTGGTGCTTTTGGTCTGACTGAACCGAATGCAGGGTCTGATGTAGCGGCAATGAAATCAACGGCAAAGCGTGTTGGGGATCATTATATTTTAAATGGGTCTAAAACATGGATTTCACTCTGTGATTATGCGGATCATTTCCTCATATTTGCCAAGACCGATCATGATCTTGGTTCAAAGGGAATTACTGCTTTCATTGTAGAAAGAACTTTTGAGGGCGTGGAGTCGAAAGCCATTAAAGGCAAATTAGGAATTCGTGCAGGGAATACAGGCGAAATCTTTTTAACGGATGTAAAAGTTCCGGTGGAGAATAGGGTTGGTGAAGAGGGAGAAGGCTTTAAAATTTCCATGTCGGCATTGGACAGTGGCCGGTTTACAGTGGCCGCTGGTGCTGTAGGATTAATTGAAGCAAGCCTGGAAGCAAGCTTGAAGTATTGCCATGAACGAAGTACATTTGGAAAAGAGATTGGCAGGCATCAGCTAGTTCAACAGATGATCGCCAAGATGACTGCAAATTTAGAGATATCAAGATTACTGGTCTTTAAAGCGGGGACTTTAAAAAACCAAGGAAAACGGAATACGAAGGAAACATCCCTTGCTAAGTGGGTGTCATGTAATGCTGCTAATGAAGCAGCCAATGATGCCGTTCAAATCCATGGCGCCTATGGCTACTCTGATGAATATCCGGTCGAACGTTTTCTGCGGAATTCAAAAGCTCCGGTCATTTACGAGGGAACCCGTGAAATTCATACTGTGATGCAGGGTGAATACGCACTTGGCTACAGAAAAGATAAAGAGCTTCGAAAGCAATTGCCTGCATGGCCCTTCGAGCAAGTTTCCGTACATTAATTATATAGAGGAGATCAGATGATGAACACATATTTAATTGCAGGGCATGCAAAACTTCCACAAGGTATGGCAGCGAGAAATATATATGATTCCATCACGATAACTGTAGAACTGGACTTTAAATATGGTGTTATCGTCGAGGCTTCCTGTACACTTGCCACAGAGCATGGTAGGGAATTCATTCGTCAATTGCTGCGCGGTTATTGTCTGAAAGATGGTATCGATGAACTAATTGATCGTGTACAAATGTATTATCGTGGAAAGGCTGGTCAAGCCATACAAGCCGGGCTGAAAGATGTGTATGCACAATTCGAATTGGTCTCCGTTAAATAAAGGAAAATAGAAGGATCCTACCGGTATGTATGAGGGTAGGATCTTTTTTTAGAGGATCTTAATTTATAATCCTTCCTTTTTTTGTAACGATTTCGGGATATAAAAAAGAGGTGTTGAAGAAAACACCTCTTTGCCCTTCAATATATTATTGTACAAATACATTAAAAGGGTTCGTGAACCTAGAAGCCCCAATTCCATTTCCTATGGAAGTTTCTGCTGCTGCCGTGGCATCTGCAGTTGTGAGAAGAACACCGATTTCTGCTAGTGCGCCTTTGGGTGCTGCAAGTGGACCTCCTCCTGCTAGTGCGCCTTTGGGTGCTGCAAGTGGACCTCCTCCTGCTAGTGCGCCTTTGGGTGCTGCAAGTGGACCTCCTCCTGCTAGTGTTCCTTTGGGTGCTGCAAGTGGACCTCCTCCTGCTAGTGTTCCTCTGAGTGCTGCATGTAGATCTCCGTTTCCAGCAAGAGCGCCTTTGCGTGCCGGAAGTGGACCGATTCCTGCTAGTGCAACGTTGAGTGCCTCTGCGGGAAGTTCGCCTATTATTGTTGTTTTTACGTGAAGAACGGCCTTTTGAACATGGGTCATTATGCATGAAATCGCCTAACCCGAAGGAATTGGCTCTAGCCACCGCATTTTGTATACTTTCAATGATGTCAGACATATTTATATATCCCCCTTTCTATACGTTAACCTATGCGCTTGTACGTAATGTGCCAGAGATAATAGCACAATTTTATAAAAAAATTTGTTTTGGGTGACCCCCTTTGCTTTTTTTCCATAATTTAATATGAAAGTGAAAGTGAAAGGGAAGGGTTAGGTTATATGAATGCTGACAAGAAGCTGCCTGTGTATCAGCTTTTTATTCCACCTGTAAATTTAAAGGAACTTCGAAGCGATATATGGTGCAATGATCCTGTACCTGCAAAGTTAACCATCAACAAAAAAAAACTGGATATTGATATTGTTTACCGTGGCTCACATATCCGAAGTTTTCGGAAAAAGTCCTATAATGTAGTTTTTTATAAACCTAATACATTTAGGAACGCCAAGGAAATTCATTTAAATGGAGAATATAAGGATAGATCTTTACTAAGAAATAAATTATCTTTGGATTTTTTTGCGGATATAGGGACCTTATCACCGAAATCCCAGTTCGTTTTCCTGAATCTGAACGGAAAGGACGAGGGAATATATCTGGAATTGGAATCAGTGGATGAATATTATTTGAGGAAAAGGGATCTACCAAAAGGGTCAATTTTCTATGCAGTGGACGGTGATGCCAACTTCTCGTTAATGAGCGATTTGGATAAAGGAATCAAAAAATCATTAGAGATGGGATATCAAAAAAAATGCGGCACAGCAAAAGATGAATTATATTTACAAGAATTGATTATGCAAATCAATACAATTCCAAGGGTGGATTTTGAAAGGGAAATAGTAAAATATGTCGACATGGAAAAGTATCTGCGGTGGCTTGCTGGTGTCATATTGACGCAAAACTATGATGGGTTCGTTCATAACTATGCCTTATATCGGAATGGAGATACAGGACTCTTTGAAATCATACCCTGGGACTATGATGCGACATGGGGGAGGGATGTCAATGGGAAAGTGATGGAAGAGGACTATGTGGGAATCGAGGGGTTTAATACATTGACTGCTAGAATCCTTGATATAAGGACATTTCGTGTTCGATACCAAAGTCTTCTAAAGGAGATTTTGAACACCCAGTTTAACGTTAAGTATATGAAACCTATCATTTCTGAAATGCATGATCAAATAAGACCTTATGTTTCAAAAGACCCATATATCAAGGATAAAAAGGATAAATTTGATAATGAACCCGATTTTATCCTAAAATTCATAAAGGCCCGTGCAAAGTATGTAAATAGTCAGCTGTATAAATTGGATTAATAATTTCCCTTACTTTAGATGGAGAGTATGATTGGACAATGAAAAAAACAGCAGGAGTGTTGAAATAATAACACGCCCTGCTGTTTTTCTGCACGATTCCATTTGCTTTTCTAACCTATTACAGCTATGTTTGATAGAAAGATATAATCTAAAGTAAAATGAAGGATGGGAATGGATTGACTAATCTTAGCCGTATACCGGCATATATATATACCTTTACCTGCACCCCTGACGAACGCTCATTATCTAAAATGGAGATGCGCTCGTTTTTTGGCTTTGAGACTACGGAAAATATTTTGAAAAGTGATATAGAAATTGAACCGAGCAGAAGTCCTTTTATTAAAGGGCGGGTCGATGTCATGTTTGAAGGGGAAAGCATATCCGACATTGTTGAGCAAGTAAAGGATATTCAATTGCCTAATTCAACGTTCAAAGTATTATTCGTAAAAATTAATGATTTGAATAAAGAAGCAAAAATAGATTATGATGGACAGCGCGAAATTGAACGGGAGATTGGCTGGCACATTCAGGGAAATGCAGATGTGCGTAATCCTGATCAGGTCTTTGGAATAGTGACCTTAGGAGGCCGTTGGTATTTTGGGAAGTATGTCAAACCCGAAGCGGTTTGGTTACATCATATGAAGAAGCCGCGTGAATATTCCACAGCGCTTAGCACAAGAGTTGCGAGAGCCATTGCCAACATAGCCGTTCCACATCCAGATGGAATCAAAGCCATTGATCCATGTTGCGGAATCGGGACGGTATTGGTAGAAGCACTATCAATGGAGATAAATATTGTTGGCCGAGATATCAACCCACTTGTTACGGATGGCTCTAGAGAGAACATTGCCTATTTCGGACTAGAAGGTGATGTAACTACGGGTCCGATTTCGGAGGTCACCAGTAACTATGATGTAGCGATTATCGATATGCCTTACAACTTATATACACATGCGACACCGGATGATCAACTCTCGATCCTTAAACATGCTAGGCGCTTTGCAGACAAGGTCGTTGTCGTAACGATTGACACGATGGATCATATGATTTGTGAAGCGGGTTTTGAAATTGCTGATCGCTGTGTAGCCAGGAAAGGCATTTTTTCCAGACAAGTTGTAGTTTGTGTGTGAATTTAAAAGGCTGAAATCCAAAATGGATTTCAGCCTTTTTGATTGTTACATAGCTTGATAATGAACTACATTTTCGATGGTTTGTTTCTTGACCTTTCCCTGATATTCTAAGTAATCCAGTTGGCCGATGATTTCTGACATGACAAGCGGGAACTCTGTTACATACTTTTGTTTGTAAAATTTCTTTGCCAGTTCATTGCCTGTAGAAATTCCAGATTCTATCAATGCCAAGATTTTTTGTGATTTTCTCTCAATGCTATTGAGTCTTTTTTCAATCAGAGGACCAGGCTGCTCAATGATGTTACCATGACCAGGTAAGAGGAGTTTCACCTGTAAAGATAAACACCGCTTTAATGAGTCGATATGATCCACAAGAGTCAGCATTCGATTGCCGTTTTCATCAGGTTCGATCAAAGCATTACTTGATATATGTTCAATCAATAAATCACCGGCAAGAAGCTGATTCTCCTTTTTGTCAAGGAAGGCAATTTGATCCGGGGCATGTCCGGGAAATTCGATCACTTCGAAATTCAGCATTTGTTTTTCCGTGATTTCGATGATGTCACAATTCAGTTTTTGGTCTTTGTTATTATCGACTGCATTGAAAAGGTAAGCTACTTGCTTTTCACCAAGTTCACCACAGCCCATCTCAAGATAAAGCTGCTTATAAAATTCAATTCTCATACTTAAGAAGTCAGGATCCCGTTTTAAACGAGGAACGGATTTAGTATGGGCATAGACGGGAATCGGATGGAGTGCTGTAATCCGGTTTACCAAACCAACATGGTCTCCATGGTGGTGGGTTAACAAAATTTCCGTTATATCCTTAAGGGTATAACCATTTTTCTTTAATGTTTCCTGCAATGCATTCCAGCAAATGTCATCGTTCATACCAGCATCGACTAATGTTAAGGATTCATCCTGTTTAACTAAATAAAAGTTTATGCTTTTTAAAGATAAAGCACTTGGAGCCATAATTGGAAAAATTTTAAATTTTGTATTAGTTTTCATGAATGTCCCATATCCTCCTAAATTGAGATAACTTTATTGGAAAAATTTCATTTGACTAAATATTGAAATTTAAAGGGTTATTATTCTATGATTAGTTAAATGGAATGAAACTGTCAAGCTGAAATTTCCAGGATCCCGAGAATTTAATAGACAGAACGCGTGGAAATGAATGGTCTTATCATTAATCATTGAAAACTAAAAGGTGTAAAGTACAATTGCTGAATGAATAAAACTGTATAGGAGGATATAGAATGAAGCCCAGGATCTATATTACAAGGAAATTGCCAGAACAAATCATCGATGGTCTATGTAAGAATTATGATGTAAGGATGTGGAACCAGGAGGATATACCGGTTCCTAGAGAAGTCCTTGAAGAAGAAATGAAAGAAGTCGAGGGGCTGCTTTGCTTGTTGACGGAACAAATCGATGAGTCACTGATTGATAAGGCCGCTAATCTGAAAATCATCGCGAATATGGCAGTTGGCCATAATAACATTGATGTTATTAGTGCCACAAAAAGGGGCATCATGGTAACGAACACACCTGGTGTTTTAACGGAAACGACTGCTGATTTAACCTTCGGCTTGCTGCTTGCAACGGCAAGAAGGCTGATGGAGGCGGAAGATTATTTAAAGAGTGGAAAATGGGAAACGTGGTCCCCCATGCAGCTGACCGGACAAGATGTGTACGGTGCAACGATGGGAATCATCGGGTTAGGGAGAATTGGCGAAGCCCTTGCTAAAAGAGCAAAGGGATTTGATATGAACTTAGTTTATTTTAATCGCAGCCGTAAATACGAACAGGAAAAAGAATTAGGTATCGAATATCAGCCACTTGAAAAATTGCTCCAAATCTCTGATTTTGTTTGCGTCATGCTGCCGCTCACACCGGAAACCGCTTATATGATCGGCAAGGAGCAGCTTGAATTAATGAAAGAGTCCGCTGTGCTCATTAATACGGCAAGAGGTGGGATTATTGATGAAAAGGCGTTATACAAGGCGCTGAAGAATCGTGAGATCTGGGCGGCAGGATTGGATGTATTTGAAGAGGAACCAATTCCCGTGGATCACCCGCTGCTTACATTGCCCAATGTAGTTACATTACCGCATATCGGGAGTGCCAGCATCGCCACAAGATTGAAAATGGCAACTCTCGCAGTGCAAAACTTGATGGAGGGATTAGCTGGTGACACTCCCCGTAATTTAGTGGTGGTGAATAAAAGTAAATGACCCCATTAGGGTGTCGTTTTTTAAAATTGAACTTTATAATCATTTTTATTAGTGAGCAGGTGAGGGATTTATTCATTAGCATCATTGATACCCCATGTCATTTTAAGTGGAGTTGGAGGATTGCTTGGACCTTTAATGGTGAAACGAATATATGTTTATAGTGATGATGACCATCTCATTGTTTAGATTCGCAGTATTATAATGAAATAGACGTTTTAGCTTGGAAACAAGTTTGAATTTCCAGTAGGGGTAGATATTCGGTGACATGCACTAAAAAAGAGTGTTGCCAGGAAGAATCCAATTCTAGGAAAGCATACTTATCGTAAATTGACAGGATTTTTTGTAAAATAAAGAAAGTCAAGTGTATTTAGGAACAACAACTAGTTGAAAGGGATAGGGGCAATAATGATTGAAATGAAGGAAAAAATATCATCACACAACGAAATGACTAAATCCAAACGACTGCTGCTGGCACTTATGCTTGGGTCTTTTGCAGCGATTGGACCACTGTCACTTGATATGTATTTACCGGGACTCCCAACACTGGCCGTGGATCTGAAAAGCAGTACGTCTTTAGCCCAGCTAAGTTTGACAGCCTGCTTATTAGGGTTGGCTTTAGGCCAAATTTATTTAGGGCCACTAAGTGATGCTAAGGGAAGACGGACACCGTTAATCATATCGTTATCCATTTATTGCATTTCATCACTGTTATGTGCTTTTGCTCCAACCATTGAATTGCTTTTATTATTACGTTTTATCCAAGGGGTTGCAGGAGCGGGTGGCATTGTCATTTCAAGAGCCATCGTTCGTGACCTTTTTTCAGGAACGGATTTGACCAAGTTCTTCTCCATGTTAATGCTGGTAAATGGTGCGGCACCGATCTTGGCTCCAGTTTTTGGTGGTCAACTTTTGCAGTTCACCTCTTGGCGGGGAGTTTTCATCGTCATTTCAATATTGAGTGTCCTTATGGTTGCCGCAGCATTTTGGGGGATAAAGGAAACACTATCTCCTAATCTAAGGAGTGCCGGGGGAGTAAGCGATACAATCATGACCTTCGGGAACTTATTGAAGGACCGCGTATTCATGGGCTATGCTTTTTCACAAGGATTTATAAGTGCCGCTATGTTCGCTTATATTTCCGGCTCGCCTTTTGTTCTCCAGAACATTTATGGGGTCTCCCCACAGACATTCAGCCTGATCTTTGCCATAAACGGAATTGGGATCATCATTGCTTCCCAAGTGGCCGGAAAGCTGGCAGGGAAGGTTAAAGAAGAAAAGCTGCTTCAAATAGGATTATGTCTTGCTTTGTTTGGAGGAATACTCCTTCTTTTCTCAGTCCTACTCGAAATTGGGTTAGCGGGAATCTTGGTCGCTTTGTTCCTTTCGGTTTCCAGCGTCGGTATTGTCGGTACAACGAGTTTTTCTTTAGCGATGCAAAATCAGAAAAAAACAGCAGGCAGTGCTTCGGCCTTAATTGGTCTGCTTCCTTTCATATTAGGATCACTGATGGCTCCGCTGGTAGGCTTAGGCTCAGGTGATTCACCCTTGCCGATGGGAATGGTCATGATAGGTTGTCATATCCTGGCCATGTCCGCTTATTTAATACTTGCCCGCCGTGGCTTAAGGCGAGTTGCTTAAAAAAGGTAAAAGCTGAAGTCCCTTTAGGGGATTTCAGCTTTTTTCTTTTAATGGATTCTTTCGATCCTTAGGGCTGTATGAATCATAATAGTGATTCTGCTCCATCGATATATACTTCCGTGCCCGTAATATGGGAAGACATGTCTGAAGCTAGGAACAATACTAGATCACCTGCTTGCTCGGTAGTTCCTGCTTTCTTAGCCAAGGGTTGTGAGCCTTGCGGATATTCAATGGGTATCCTGATTTTTTTTAAGCTTTCATCTTCCGGGAAAGTGTTATCGTGGATATTCGTATCGATTGAGCCTGGACAAATGGTATTGACCCTGATTTTATATTTTGCCAATTCGAGTGCAGCCATTTTACCAAAAGCGACTTGACCAGCTTTGGATGAACTATAAGCGGAAAAACCAAAATTCTTGAAAAATCGGTTTCCATTGATGGAGCTGTTGATTACGATGCTGCCACCCTTTTCCTTCATATATGGAATGGCGTATTTGATGGTGAGAAAGGTGCCTTTGAGGTTGATGGTATGTGTTTGATCCCAATCTTCTGGCTTTATATCTTCTATAGGGGCGATCACTCCGTTGATGCCTGCGTTGGCGAATACAAAATCAATTTTTCCAAAATGATCATAGGCGGCCTTGTAGGCATGTTCAACTTGCTCAGCCTTGGATACATCCGTTTTAATGATTAAAGCCTCTCGACCGAGGTTTTCAACTTCTTCCTTCACTTTTTCGGCATTTTCGACTGTACGGTCAAAAAAGATGATGTTCGCGCCGTTTTCAGCTAGTTTCAGTGCAGCACCCCGGCCAATTCCCGATCCTCCACCGGTAATGATGGCCACTTTGTTTTTCATTAAATCTGTCATAAACTTCACACGCTCCTTTTTTAGTTTTCTTTCCCGTTTAGGGAGTATGTAGAAACATCATGGCAGTGGTAATACAGGAAAATTATATACGAATATTGCCTAAAAAATCCAATTTAAACCGTTGCTCGTGTTCATTTTACTTTGTTTTTCAGTGAAATGTCTGTATATTGAGGACATGATTAGTTAGCTTGAAAGGGGATAGGCTGTTGATACGATTAGGTGTAATAGGAACAAATTGGATAACTGAACGATTTTTGGAGGCTTCAAAACATATAGAGGATCTATCGTTAACGGCTGTGTATTCACGTACAGAAGAGAAAGCCAAGGAATTTGCGAGTAAATACGAAGTACATACGATTTTTACAAATTTAGAAGAAATGGCTGCAAGCGATGAAATCGACGCTGTATATATAGCAAGTCCTAACTCCCATCATTGCAGGCAAGCGGTTTTGTTTTTACAAAATAAAAAACATGTATTATGTGAAAAACCTATGGCCTCAAATGCGTCGGAAGTGAAGGAAATGATAGAGGCTGCCCAACAAAATGGAGTGCTATTAATGGAAGCGATGAAATCGACCATCATGCCGAATTTCGAAAGTGTAAGAAGCAATCTAGGTAAAATCGGTAAAATACGACGTTTTACGGGGAGCTTTTGTCAATATTCATCACGCTATGATGCGTATAAACAAGGCACTGTGCTCAATGCGTTCAATCCTGAATTCTCCAGTGGTTCTTTAATGGATTTAGGGATTTACGTCCTATATCCGCTTGTTGCACTGTTTGGTAAACCAAACAAGGTGCAGGCATCGGGAACATTGCTTGAATCAGGAGTTGACGGACAGGGTACGATCTTGCTTTCCTATGATGAAATGGATGCAGTCGTCATGTTTTCTAAGATTACTGAATCGAATCAGCCATCGGAAATTCAAGGCGAACTTGGGAGCATCCTAATAAGTAAAATTTCAGGACCGCAAGCCGTGGATATTCAGTATCGGGATGGAACGGCTGAAAATGTTTCGGTTAAACAGGACATGCCTTCTATGTATTATGAAGCGAAAGAATTTGTTGAATTGATACAGAAGGGGAAAAAGGAGTCTGATATAAATTCATTTTCAAATTCGCTTTTGACAATGGAAATCATGGATGAAGCAAGAAGGCAAATAGGCACGGTCTTTCCGGCAGACCGATTATAATTGGACATGGCCAAGTAGGAAGGGTATAAATGGATGTTACTGATACCCCTTAATTGGGTAGAATTTATACATGGATAATTTTATTTTTGGAGGAATGGACATGAAATGCAAAATTAATCGTAATGCAGCAAAGGTTTTACAAAATATGCTGAGCACTGAAGAAGCCGAAGGGAAAATGATTCGTGTATATATCACGCATATGCATGGCGATCATGCTCATTATGATATGAAATTAGATACAACGACAGAGCATGATGAAATAGTCAAAACAGATAAAGATATAGATATTTTACTCGATTCACGTGAGGAATTTCTGGATGGTGTCTGGATTAAATATTTTTACGTACCTCAAGAAGGCTTTGAAATTACGAACCCTTCTAAAGAACCGCACGGACATCATCACCATTAAGAAAAAAAGGGGGAGAATTGGCATGAATCAAAAATACGAAAAGATCTTTCAACCATATAAATTTTCATCAGGTGTAGAAGTGAAAAATCGTATCATGATGGCTCCGATGACCACCTATTCTTCAGATGATCAAGGGCTGATAACCGATGATGAACTGGCTTATTACGCGGAACGCGCGGCAGGTGTAGGGGCCGTTATTACGGCATGTGCCTATGTAACTGCCGGAGGAAAGGGTTTTCCAGGTCAATTTAGTGCAGCAGACGATTCCTTTATCCCATCTTTGAGAAAATTAGCGGAAGCGATTCAATCTAATGGGTCAAAAGCGATTTTACAAATATATCATGGCGGTCGCCAAAGCCCGCCGGAATTATTACCTGATAACCAGCCAGTTTCTGCAAGTGCCATTGCTTCAAGCGAGAATGAACCGGTACCGCGGGAAATGAGTGAAGACGAAATTCAAGACGTTATTAAGGCATTTGGTGAAGCAACAAGAAGGGCCATCGAAGCAGGATTTGATGGTGTTGAAATACATGGTGCCAATACGTACTTGCTTCAACAGTTCTTCTCGCCACACTCGAACCGACGTACTGATAAATGGGGGGGAACACTAGGGAAACGATTAATTTTTCCGCTCACCGTTGTGAATGAAGTGGAGAAAACAGTGTCCGAGCATGCCCAAAAGCCTTTTATGATCGGTTACCGCATATCTCCTGAAGAAGGAAGCAATCCAGGAATCACTTTAGATGATACGCTACAGTTTGTTGATAGATTAGCGAACCAAAACCTGGATTATCTACATATATCGGTAGGTCATTTCTGGAATGGATCATTCCGTGAGAGTGATAGGATGAAGTCGCGCATCGTTAAAATTTACGACAAAGTAGGCAATCGTATTCCGGTTGTCGGGGTAGGGTCCCTGCACAGTCCAGATGAAGTTGCAGAAGCGATGGAAACGGGGGTCCCATTTATCGCTCTAGGCCGTGAACTTCTTATGGAACCGCATTGGATTGAAAAAATCAGGGCCGGAAAAGAATCCGAAATACGGACAACCCTATCCAAAAAAGATCAGGATGAATTGGTCATTCCAGATCCGCTTTGGCAAAAATTGATTCAGATAAAAGGTTGGCTTCCGGTAGTGGAGTGAAGAGCAAGTTTTTGAATAAATGTGTAACCCGTCCTCTTTTTATCGGAGGACGGGTATTGTTATTTCTGTTTATACGATTGTTGTGAAATATGGTTGAATTGCTAAGTGATAAGATCATAAAGGGTTAATCATTCCATTACTGTAGATACTATCTTTACACCTTATGTTATACGACGTTTAAGTAGTTAAATATTCAAAAAAACTATATAATCACAGTACTATTTGTACCCATAAATAAAGCTGGTATAAAGACGGAGGGTTTATATTGAGGTTTCCACATGATTTTTTATTCGGAGCGGCTTCTGCTTCTTTTCAAATAGAAGGAGCATGGGATGAAGATGGTAAAGGTATAACGAATTGGGATGTTTTTTCAAAGATTCCGGGGAAAACATATGATGGTACAAATGGAGATGTAGCCATAGACCATTATCATCGTTATAAAGAGGATATTAAATTAATGGCAGAAATGGGACTCGAATCGTACCGGTTTTCCATTTCATGGGCACGTATCTTGCCCACAGGTGACGGAGATGTAAACGAAAAGGGCTTGGAGTTTTATAATAATGTTATTGATGAATGTTTAAAATATGGGATTGTTCCATTTGTTACGCTGTATCATTGGGATCTCCCTTTGACGCTTGAAGAAGATGGTGGATGGACGAATAAGCGAACAGCTGAAGCCTTCGTCAAGTATGCGGAAATTTGTTTTCGGGAATTCGGAGACCGCGTCAAACATTGGATTACGTTTAACGAAACGGTAATGTTTTGCGGATTAGGCTATTTAAAAGGAGCGCATCCGCCTGGCATACAAAACGATGAGATTAAATATTTTCAAGCGACACATTACGTGTTTTATGCACATGCAAAAGCTGTAGAAGTCTATAAGGCACTGAATCATTACGGCGAAATTGGTATTACCCATGTGTTCTTACCAGCTTACAGCATAGATGATAAACATGAGAATGCATTAGCTGCTCGACATGCTAATGAATATGAAACCTTTTGGTATTATGACCCAATTTTAAAAGGTGAATATCCATCTTATGTGGTAGAACAATTAAAGGAAAATGGCTGGACGCCAAGTTGGACTGAAGAAGAACTAGATACGTTAAAAAGGAATGCGGAAAAAAATGATTTTATTGGACTTAATTATTACCAGCCCATTCGTGTGGAAAAAAACCAAAAAGCATTCTCAACCATGGAGCATTCACGAGAAACATCTACTCTAGCTCCAGGAAACCCATCTTTTGATGGCTATTATCGGACTGTGAAAATGGAAGATAAAACCTATACTAAATGGGGATGGGAAATCTCACCTCAAGGATTTTTAGACGGGCTGCATATGTTAAAAGAGCGTTATGGCGATATTAAAATGTATGTTACAGAAAACGGACTTGGTGATGAGGATCCGATCATTGATGGTGAGGTAGTAGATGTTCCTCGTATTAAATATATTGAGGAACATCTAAAAGTGATTAAGCGTGCGATCAAAGAAGGCATTCATTTAAAAGGGTACTACGCATGGTCTGTCATTGACCTATTAAGCTGGTTAAACGGGTATAAAAAGCAATACGGATTTATTTACGTGGATCATCAAGATGATTTAAACCGAAAAAAGAAGCTGTCGTTTCATTGGTATAAGCATATTATTGAGACGAGAGGAGAAGAGCTCTAAATAAAAAGAAACCTCTTATTAATCAGGAGGTTTCAGACTGTAGACAAACTCGATAATAATGGAGTTTGTCTACTTTTTTTAGGTCTTTATAATATGAAGGTTGATTTCCCCACCAGGCATTCGCTTTTCGCGGGCGTCCGCTCTCGGCGCTGTTGCGGCTGCGGGGTCTCCCTTGGACGCGTATTCCCGTAGGATTCTCGCACATCTGTTCCAATCAACTTTGTTTTAACCGTTAGATAGAACTCCTTTTGCCTACTGTCTTTTTTGTTTTAATAATAGAAGTATTTGATACGGATTCTTCTGAACATGATACTATTCAGCGAGATCAACCTGAATTGAAGTATGGAAAAATTATTAAACTGTTTTATACAAGCATCAATCCATCTAATAAGTTAAGAGCATGTTTTGAGTAACTTTTTTCAAAACATGCTCTTTCTATTTTTCTAAAATTTCTTGTTTGAGTTTGGACACTTTTACTTCAAGGCTACATTACGGAATGAATAGGGAAATAGTCGAAAGTTCAAACCTCATGGTTCGTAGTCAATAGTTCCGACTTCAAAATAACTAGGCTGGAAGTATCGTCCTAGATTGTAATCTAAACGTAAAAGTAAGTGAATATTTGTAAACAAATGTTAACATTTCTAGTAATGTACAGTTTTACGTTTTACTGTATAATGTTGAAGCGAAGTGGAAAACCATGTCACATAACTTAACAAAAGGAGATTATATATGACGAGTATATTTTAGTTTGTATAAGCCCTCGCATTTTTGTTGTAAACAAATATTTAGCATACACTTCACTAGTAATTGATCGAAAAACTCCTCTAAGAATCTATTTTCCTGATGTTCGTACGTTCCAAACATAAAAATGACTAAGGATGTGAGAAGGATAATAATGATAAAAGATACTAGATTTCAAGGATATAACATGAAGGGTGTTCAAAAAGATGTAACGGCAGGATTGGTTGTAGGTGTGGTAGCCATCCCTTTAGGATTGGCTTTTGCAATTGCTTCAGGCGTCGAACCGATATATGGGTTATATACGACGATCATCGCTGGAATCCTCATTTCCCTTCTGGGTGGATCCAAGTTTCAAATTGGAGGGCCGACTGGAGCGTTTGTTCCTTTATTATTTGGGATCGTTATGCAATATGGATATGAAAGTCTGCTCATTGCCGGTTTTTTGGCGGGGATAATATTAGTCTTGATGGGTCTTCTTAAGCTAGGAGATTTGATGAAGTTCATTCCCCGTCCTGTCATCATCGGGTTTACCACAGGAATAGCGATAATAATCTTCTCGGGGCAGATTGCCAGCTTCTTTGGTATGAAGGTGGAAAAACATGAAGCGTTTATAGATAACATGAAGGAATTGGTGATTAAAGCGGATACGATCAATATATATAGTGTGGGTGTTGCGGTTATATGTTTTATCGTCATTCTGTTGGCACCAAGAATTCTGCCACGGGTACCAGGGCCACTTCTGGGTCTGCTCGTATCAACGATCGCAGCTTACTTTTTATTTCCCGATAAGGTGGCTACAATTGGTTCCACGTATGGAGCGATTCCGAAAGGATTTCCTGAATTCAAAGTGCCGGAACTTTCGGTGGAAATCATTATCACCCTCCTTCCTGTTGCGATTACGATTGCCTTATTAGGCGGTGTCGAGTCATTGTTATCCGCTACCGTTGCCGATAACATGGGGGGGACCAAGCATGATAGTAATAAAGAATTGGTTGGACAAGGAATCGCGAACATCGCGACTCCATTTTTCGGCGGGATACCGGCAACAGGTGCCATTGCCAGGACAGCTACCAATATAAAAAGCGGTGCAGTCTCACCGTTGTCAGGGATCATTCATGGAATTGTCGTATTGTTGGTTTTGCTTGTACTATCTCCATATGCAGAGCATATACCTTTGGCAAGCATGGCACCCATATTGATGTTTGTAGCCTGGAATATGAGTGAAAGAAAGGAATTCGCACATGTACTGAAAACGAAGACAGCGGATTCCATCGTTTTACTAGTCACCTTTCTCGTCACGGTCTTCACTGATTTAATCATGGGGGTCGGAATGGGCTTATTGATTGCATTCGTGACTTTCATTACAAAAATGAGCCATACGTTAAAGGTTAGAGAAAGAAGTCATGAGATTACAGAGATTTTTCCAATTGAAAATTCGGATTCAATGATCAATGTGTATAACTTGGAAGGCCCTCTGTTCTTTGGTTCGATAGATGTCCTGGAGTCATCGATATTAGCGAACTTGGATCATAAGACGAAAGTTTTGGTATTAAGCATGCGCCGTGTAACATATATGGATACTTCAGCAGAGGCAGCACTTTTGGCGATTGTTAATCGAATCGGAAAATATAAAGGGAAATTGATCATTTCGGGAATCCAGCAGCAACCAAAGGAATTGCTTCTCAGCACTGGGTTGTATCATAAAATAGAGAAACAGCATTTCTTTAAATCGAGGGAAGATGCCCTGTACTTTGCCAAGAAGCAGTTGAATGGTAATTCGGATAAAGTAGTCTAATAGATTCATTCTCGAAGTCACCTTATTGGATTGTTATGTTATAGTATCGTTAACAGTAGATTTTAAAAGAAGGTGACTATCTGGGTGAAAATCTATCGGATTGGCCAGCTTGCCGAACTTGCGAATGTTTCGAAGAGAACCATCGACTATTACACACAATTAGGAATGCTGAATTATGAAAAAATGGGTTCAAGATATCGGTATTACACCGAAGACGCTCTAAATCGTCTTCAAATGATTAATCTGTATAAAGAACAAAATATGCCGTTGACGGAAATCAAAGAACGGTTGCTTGTATGGTCGGAAACCAACGTGGATTCGGAGCAAGTGCTCTTGTTGGTGGACAAGATATCTACGGACCTTAAAGAACTGGAAAATGAATTGCTGGAATTAAAGCCTTTACTTGATCAGCTCAATGAACAGCAGCTGACATATGCTGCACAACAGCTTTCCGTTCGGGGCGGGTCTTTACTGAGCATCATTGCCATGCTCTCCTAAGCATGCTGCCGCGTTCAACAAAAAAAGACCTGATTGGGTCTTTTTTTGTTGTCTTGGTCATTAATAATACCTTTCATTGTATTCTTGAAGGGAATATTCATGTTGGCACCCCTAAAGTGGTATTTGCCCAATGTGCGTTTCTGTCCCTTAAGGATGACCTGAACTTGTATATATGGTAGTAATACTTGATTTTGTTTGAAATGACTGATAAATCTTTTTTCGATAAAGATGAAGGATATAAGGGAATGGAAAAAGAAGAACTTAAGTAACTACAACTATTTGTGAGGTGGAAGTGAATGATTGGGTCTATCGTAACGACGGCAAAAGGACATCTTCAAGGTACTATGGAAAACGATATATATGTTTGGCGTGGAGTCAGGTATGCGAAAGCACCTATTGATGCTTTGCGTTTCCGTTCACCTGAAGAGGTTGAAAATTGGAGCGGAGTCTTGGATGCAGTGGATTTCGGTGCCATTCCGCCACAGCCGATGGATCGGGCTGTCAAAACCGGACTGGCAGGGAATGAAAAAATGGATGAGGATTGCTTGTTCTTGAATATTTGGTCGCCGAGAGCTGATGATAAAAAGCGTCCGGTCATGGTTTGGATTCCTGGTGGAGCATATGTAACAGGAGCTGGATCTATTGATATGTACAACGGACACTTATTGGCTAAGAATGGAGACGTAGTCGTAGTAAGCATCAACTATAGGTTAGGGGCATTGGGATATTTGGATTTTACAGAGTTGGCAGCAGATGGGGAAATGTTTGAAACCAATTTAGGTTTACGTGATCAAGTGGCGTCTCTGAAATGGGTCAAAGAGAATATAGAAGCGTTTGGCGGTGACCCTGAGAATGTTACGATATTTGGAGAATCGGCTGGAGGTAATGCCGTAACGACTTTACTAACCGTACCTTCAGCGAGGGGGCTTTTTAAAAAGGCCATTGCAGAAAGTCCCGCTCCTACATCTGTTTATGGAAAAGGATTTGCGCAGCAATTCAGTGAAAGGTTCCTTAATATCTTAGGGATTGGCAAAAATGATATCCAACGGTTAAAAACACTTCCAGTTCAAGAGATTGTCACAGCGTCCTACCAACTCCTACAGGAAAACTCACAAGCCATGCCAGGCTCCCTTTCATTTGGACCGGTCGTCGACGGTGACTTCCTGCCTGATTATCCACTTGAATCGATTCGATCCGGTAGTGCTAAAGGGATTTCCTTGCTTATTGGAACAAATAGGGACGAAGCGACGTTATTCGATCAGATGGATCCCCCTTTAATCCCGACTAATGCAGAGATGATCCATAAAATGTTTGAAAATACTGACCCGGAGGCGAAAGAGAGAATTACGAATGCTTATTGGAACTTCCCTGAAAAGGGAGCGGTCCTCGGCATTGGCCGTGATGCAACTTTCCATATTCCTTCGGTTTGGTATGCGGAGGCATACAGTCGCTTTGAAAAAACATGGATGTACCGTTTTGATTATAAAACGCCGGCAATGCGCCTAAGTAAATTAGGGGCGACACATGGTATGGAGATTCCATTTGCCTTCCAGACTCTCGACTCTGCACTGGGCAAATGGATCACTTCCTATGGTTGCAGGTCAGCCGCGCTTAAGGTTTCCCATAGAATACAGGGTCATTGGGTTAACTTTGCGAAATATGGGAACCCCAATCCTCCAGAAGGGGAAGTCTGGCCGAAATATGATGAAACCAACCACTACACGATGATTTTTGATAAAAAAGATTACATTGAAAAGGATCCCAACAAAATGATAAGGCTGGCATGGGAAGGCGTAGGGATTTATAAGTAAAGTGTAAATATTGGAATAACACGAGGGGGACATGGATATATATAATGGCTCGCTTGAATTGTTTGTAGATGTGAAAATGTGAATCATTGAGGCTGACGCAATATCTATAGGATTTATTCGAATCGGAGTTGTCTGAACATGGATTTGAAATGGGCAGTCCAAAGGATGATTCGAAGAGGACCGATCCTATCATTCTTGAACATCAAGAGTATGCTAGAATATGTAAAGCGTTGAATCAAGAAGATCATTCCTGATTATCGCGAGCCAAACATGATTCGTTTAACACCTGTTCCACTTTACATCTCTTTTCAGGAAGTGTATGAAATGGTACAGGTCCTTAAAAAGATCATGGACGGTAGGTTATATGAAAGCTATGAAAATAAAAGGGGAATCATCGCCTAGGATGGGAGCAACATATGGAGAAAAATAAGCTGCGTCGTGAATTATCAACGAATCAAATCACAATGATTGCAATGGGATGTGCAATTGGCACCGGATTATTTCTGGGCAGCGGCCTTGCGATTTCGACGGCAGGTCCCAGTGTACTGATCAGCTATGCATTGGGTGCATTCATTGTCCTTCTTTTGATGGGCTGTTTGGCGGAAATGACTGTTGCTTATCCAACGTCGGGATCTTTTGGAACCATTGCCGAAAAATATTTAAGTCCATTTGCCGGTTTTGTTGTGAGATATTCATATTGGATAGCGAATGTCCTTGCCATTGGCGTCGAAGTGAGCGCCATCGCTGTTTATATGAAATATTGGTTCCCGGATGTACCTGGAAGTGTTTGGATCTTCCTTTTTGCTGCCTTACTTATCTATGTAAATGCAACGAGTGTTAATGCATTCGGAAATTTTGAGTATACTTTTTCTATGATCAAAATAAGCGCCATTGTCATTTTCATTTTAATGGGGGCTTACGTGGTGATTGGAGCCGAACCTTCAAGCGGAATCGGTTTAGAGAATTATGCCAATGATGGAGGTTTTATGCCATTTGGGTTTTGGGGGCTATGGATCGCTATATTTATTTCTCTCTTCAGCTTTTTGGGAACAGAGTTGATTGCGGTGACGGCGGGAGAGGCAAAGGACCCTGATATTGCTGTACCTAAAGCTTTGAAGGCAACTGTTTTCAGACTTGCCACTTTTTATGTACTGACAATCGGAATCATGTTAATGATTGTTCCCTGGCAATCCGCTGGGATTGATAAAAGCCCATTTGTTAGGGTAATGGAAATCCTCAATATTCCTTTTGCATCAGGGATCATGAATTTCATTATATTAACTGCAGCTTTATCTGCAATGAATAGTCAATTATACGCCTCCACCAGAATGATATTTTCTTTATCCGAGGGGAAGCAGGCACCCGCCTTATTTCAAAAAGTGAGCCGGAAAGGGGTCCCGATAAGGGCACTGCTCATTTCCTCTTTAGGCATATTTCTTGCTGCAGGTGTAAAGGTACTGCTCCCGGATACTTCGTATGCATTCATGATGGGGATATCGATGTTCGGAGCCATTTTCACCTGGTTCATGGTGTTCATCTCCCATTTATATTTCAGGAAAGGCTGGGAGAAATCAGGAGGGCGTAAATTACCGATTAAAATGTACGGCTTTCCGTATTTAACGATTCTTGGTGCATTCCTTTTGTTTGCTTTGACTGTATCAACTTGGTTCACTGGTCCATTTAAAATCGTCCTTCAGTTCGGTGTTCCTTGGCTGATCTTTCTGTGCATCGTTTATTTATTCATGTCGAAAATGAAAAGAACGTAAGGGAGGATTGGGATAGCATGGATAAGGAATCAATGGATAAACATCGATTGGAAGAAGGTATGGTAACTGATTTTGAAAAGGAAATGTCCTATGGAGACTACCTGCATTTAGATCAAATATTATCAAGTCAGCATCTGCTTTCTGGTCATCACGATGAAATGTTGTTCATTGTAATTCACCAAACCAGTGAATTATGGATGAAGCTGATCCTTCATGAAATGACTGCAGCAAGGGACCATATTCAATCAGGGCGTTTGGAGCCTTCCTTTAAAATGCTATCAAGAGTGGCCAGGATCCAACAACAACTTATTCAATCTTGGAATGTACTTTCGACTTTAACTCCCTCGGATTATATGGAATTCCGCGAGAAACTAGGAAACTCTTCCGGATTTCAATCTTCTCAAAACAGGTTGATAGAATTTGCAATGGGTCAAAAGAATAGGCAGATATTAGCCGTTTTCCGTCATCAGCCTGAGCTTTATGAGAAGATGATGGCTGCTTTGAATCAACCAAGCATTTATGATGCGGCTATTGGGGCTTTGGCACAAAGGGGGCTCCCTGTTGATGAATCGGTCTTGAACAGGGATTGGTCTGAATCCTATCGGATAAATGCCAGTGTTGAAAGTGCGTGGCTGACGGTTTACCGTGATGTCCATAAATACTGGGACTTGTATGAGTTAGCCGAAAAACTCGTTGATATTGGCAGTCAGCAACAATTCTGGAGATTCAATCATATGAGCACCGTAGAACGGATCATCGGCCAAAGAATGGGAACCGGTGGATCGTCCGGTGTTAGCTATCTGAAAAAAGTGGTCGATCAGCCATTTTTTCCAGAGCTTTGGACATTAAGAACGAAACTGTAAACAATGACTGGAGAGAAAAAATATATGAGTCAATGGTTAGATATTTCTCAGAGGCTGAATGAAAATACGCCATCTTGGCCAGGTGACACAAAGTATTCATATTGCCTGAATTCATCAATAGAGAAAGGATCATCTGTAAATGTAGGGGAAATTCGGATGAGTACCCATTTAGGAACACATATTGATGCTCCCTTTCATTTTGATGGAAATGGAAAAAAAGTCATTGAACTTGATCTTGATTTATATATGGGCACTGCACTTGTAGTAAAGGTGGACGCTGCTGAAAGTATCAGCATTGAATCCTTCAAAGGCATCGAATTGACAGGGGTCCAACGATTGTTGCTGGCAACGGGACAATGGAAGGACCTCAGCCGTTTTCCTGATTGGATTCCACCTGTTGAACCAGAATTAGCTCCCTTCCTTGCAAATAAAGGAGTGAGGCTGTTAGGCCTGGATTTACCATCCGTTGACCATCTCGACAGCAAGGAATTGCCGGCCCACCATGCTATGTCAGACTGCGGCATTCATATCTTGGAAGGCCTGGTCCTTGAAGGTTTGGAGCCTGGGCTGTACGACCTGGCTGCATTGCCCCTTGCTTTAGAGGCAGGGGACGGGAGCCCCGTCAGGGCAGTAGTGAAAAAGAAGGGCTGATGAGGGGGATATGGGGGATGGGCAAAATTGGAGTTTATGGATCTTCCTTCGATCCAGTCACAAATGTACATTTATGGACAGCATCCACCATCGCGCATCGTGCTAAGCTAGACAAGGTGATTTTTTTGCCTTGCGCAAATGGGCGCATCGATAAACAGATGAAAACGAGCAATGAACACCGTTGGGATATGCTTGGATTGGCAATAAGGGGCAACCCGATATTCGAAGTTAGTGATTATGAAATTAATGAACGGGCTGGGACGAGTAAACAATATACTTGGTATACGATGGAATACTTTAAATCACGATACCCAAAGGATGAAGTTTATTTTATAATGGGTGCCGATTTACTTGAAGATATTGATAATCAGGAGTTACCGGTACACCTGCGATGGAAATTCAGGAAAAAATTGATTGCTAATCATAAATTCATCGTTATGGCACGGGACGGGATAGATATGTTGAAAATCATATCCAAAAGTCCTTTGCTTAGGAATTATGATGATGGTAATACATTTCACCTTATAGATAAAGGCCTTTCCATGGAAATTAGTTCAACATATATAAGAGATGAATTCGCGATGGGTGGGGAACCAAGATATTTACTGCCTGATCAATGTTATCAGTATATTATAGAAAATAAGCTGTATCAAAAAGAATCAAAGCCTTAATGGCTTGCCTAGGTAATTAAAGGGCTCAATCTCTCCGTTGAGATTGAGCTCTTTTCATTTCAATAAATTCTTTCGCCTTATATATGAGAATGAGTTTAAAAAAAGGACATATTCATTAACAAAAACATAGTTGACAACTTGGTATACTTTGCTTTATGTTAGGGATACATAAAATCAGAATATTCGCTGATCAGAAAACTGAAGGCATACTATCTCCTTGAATAAAATTATAAAGTAGGAAATAGTATGCCTTTTTTGTTGCAAAAAAGTGAAAAACAGGGGGAAGTCTATGAAAAAGTTGATGGTATTGTCAAGTTTGATTTTAGCCTTCGGAGTACTGGCAGGATGCAATTCGGAAAAAACGGGAGGAGAAGGGAAATCAAAGTCTGTCGAGTTATTGAATGTGTCATATGATCCAACACGGGAACTGTATCAGGAATTCAATGAAGCGTTTGTGAAGCATTGGAAAGAAGAATCGGGTCAGGATGTAACCATTAAACAATCCCATGGCGGTTCTGGTAAACAAGGCCGGGCTGTTATTGACGGATTGGAAGCGGATGTCGTTACATTGGCATTGGCATATGATATTGATGCAATACACGATGCTAGTAACCTATTAGCGGCGGATTGGCAGAAACGCTTACCGGAAAACTCTACACCTTACACATCAACCATTGTGTTTTTGGTGAAAAAAGATAACCCAAAAGGAATTAAAGATTGGGACGATTTAATCAAAAAGGATGTATCCGTCATTACACCAAATCCAAAGACAAGCGGAGGGGCAAGGTGGAATTATCTGGCTGCCTGGGCATATGCAGAGAAGAAATATGATAATGACGAAGCAAAAGTGAAGAATTTCATGAAAAAACTATATCAGAATGTTGAGGTTTTGGATTCGGGAGCACGTGGTGCCACGACCACTTTTGTGGAAAGGGGAATTGGTGACGTGCTTATAGCTTGGGAGAATGAAGCCTATTTAACACTGGAAGAATTCGGTGATGATAAATATGAAATCGTCAATCCTTCAATCAGTATATTAGCTGAGCCTCCTGTAGCCGTAGTCGATGAAGTGGTCAAGAAAAAAGGAACCAAGGAAGTGGCTGAAGCCTATCTGGAATACCTATACACCGATGCCGGACAAGAAATTGCCGCGAAAAACTTCTATCGTCCGAGGCATGAGAAGATTCTCGCTAAATATGAAGATCAATTTGCAAATATCGATATGGTGACTGTTGATGATAAGTTTGGCGGGTGGAAAAAAGCCCAAGAAACACATTTCAATGACGGTGGTACGTTTGACGAAATTTATCAACCGAAATAAGCATGGAGGGAGAAGGTGTGTGTTTACATCTTCTCCTTCATAAATCATAAGAAAGAGCTGGGGCGAAGCGATGAATATAGTGACAGAAGGTAAACGAAAGAAAAAGAGGACCATACCCGGTTTTGGATTGACGATGGGTTTTACGCTGCTGTATCTCACCATCATCGTTTTGATCCCATTATCCATGGTTTTTCTAAACACATTTACAATGGGATTTCAGGATTTCTGGGCGACCATAACAGAACCAAGGGTGGTCGCTTCGTATAAATTGAGTTTTATGACAGCGTTAACTGCGGCCTTTGTGAACGCAGTTTTTGGCGTTTTAATTGCTTGGGTGCTTACTCGTTATGAGTTTCCCGGCAAACGGATCATCGACGGACTGGTTGATTTGCCTTTTGCCCTCCCGACTGCCGTGGCAGGGATCACTTTGACCACCTTGTACTCACCGAATGGATGGATCGGCCAACTTTTTAGCTTTAAAGTCGCTTACACTCCTGCCGGGATCATCATCGCCCTTATATTTATCGGTCTTCCATTCGTTGTGCGGATGGTTCAACCAGTGCTTGAAAATGTTGAAAAAGGAATGGAAGAAGCATCTGCTTCATTAGGGGCGAATCGAATGCAGACATTCATTAATATTATCTTTCCGGAATTGGTTCCAGCGATATTGACGGGTTTTGCCCTTTCTTTTGCAAGGGCACTTGGAGAGTATGGATCCGTTGTATTCATTGCAGGAAATATGCCGTTTAAAACGGAAATTTCCCCGCTCATCATCATGACAAAGCTCGAACAATATGATTATGAAGGGGCAACCGCTGTAGCAGCCGTCATGCTTATTATTACATTTCTAATTTTGTTCACCATCAATATCTTACAATGGTGGACTGGCAAAAGATTTTCTGGGAAGTAGTAGGAGGGGACATGTTGGAACATGAACATACAGTGGTTGGAAAAACGAATGACCCAGTCATTATAACGAGAAACGCGACAAAAGAGCCTAAATCCATACAGTGGATCCTTATTTCCATTGTGTTGTTATTCCTGACTTTGTTTTTAGTTGTCCCATTAGTCGCGATCTTTGTAAAGGCCTTTGAAAAAGGTGCCGAAGCTTATTTTGCCGCCATAGCCCATCCGGATTCCTTGGCTGCCATTAAATTAACATTGATCGTTGTCCTCATCACCGTCCCCCTCAATGCCATATTTGGGGTAGTGGCTGCATGGACGATAACAAAATATGATTTTAAGGGAAAAAACTTCTTAATAACGTTGATTGATTTACCCTTTTCGGTTTCACCCGTCATTGCCGGTTTGATTTTTGTCCTTCTGTTCGGCTTACATGGGGCACTTGGTCCGATGTTGCAATCATTTGACATTAAAGTGATCTTTTCGATACCAGGGATTGTCATCGCCTCCATTTTCATTACTTTCCCATTCATTGCGCGTGAATTGATCCCGCTCATGCAAAGTCAGGGGACATCTGAAGAAGAGGCCTCTCTCACACTAGGTGCAGGAGGGTTTAAGACATTTTGGTACGTAACGCTCCCTAATATTAAATGGGGATTATTATATGGGGTCATACTTTGCAATGCTAGGACAATCGGAGAATTCGGAGCTGTATCGGTCGTATCGGGCCATATACGAGGGATGACCAACACCATGCCGCTTCATATTGAAATCTTATATAATGAATATCAATTTTCTGCCGCCTTTGCCGTTGCATCCCTGATGTCCATTTTTGCGATCATCACCTTGATCATTAAAAGTTTCATTGAATGGAAAACCGACTATAAATCAACAAAAGCGAGTTAGGAGGGAAAGTAATGAGTATCATCATTGAAAATATTACAAAATATTACGGTTCTTATCAGGCTCTTCAAGACATCAATTTGGAAATAAAGAGCGGGGAACTCGTAGCCCTTCTCGGCCCTTCCGGATCAGGAAAGACGTCATTGCTGCGTATCATTGCGGGGCTTGAACAGGCAGAGAACGGAAATATCCTGTTCAATGAAGAGAATTACACGCATAAGCATGTAAAAGATCGAAATGTGGGGTTTGTCTTTCAGCATTATGCCCTTTTTCGAAATATGACTATCTTTGATAATATTGCCTATGGATTAAAGGTCCGGCCAAGAAAAATAAGGCCCAGTAAAAAAGTGATTGAAGAAAAAGTTACCGAATTGCTTCAGCTCGTCAAGTTGGAAGGATATAAAGATCGTTATCCATCCCAATTATCAGGCGGCCAGCGTCAGCGTGTGGCATTGGCAAGGGCACTTGCGGTTGAACCGAACATTCTTTTACTTGATGAACCATTCGGGGCATTGGATGCAAAAGTTCGTAAGGAACTTCGGCGTTGGCTAAGAAGGCTTCATGATGAATTCAATGTTACGAGTGTGTTCGTGACGCATGATCAAGAAGAAGCGATGGATGTTGCTGATCGGGTCGTTATCATGAATGAAGGTAAAATTGAACAGATCGGAACTCCTGAAGAAGTATATGATCAACCTAAAAATCCATTTGTTTATGATTTCCTAGGGAGTGTCAATCTTTTCAAGGGCAACGTACATCAAGGGAAATTGGTAACGGGAAATGTCGAAATGAATGCTCCGGACAGTGAAGATGGAGTGAGTACAGGTTATGTAAGGGCTCATAACTTTATCATTGAAAGAGAATCATCTGAAAAGGATTCGATTGCATCAGTTATTGACCACATTCATGCAATTGGTCCCATTGTCCATATAGAAGTAATTCGTCAGGATACAAACGAACCGCTTGAAATCGAACTGACAAAAGAACAATATATGAATCTGGAATTAAGGAAAGGCGAAGAAGTGTTTGTCCGACCAAAAGAATTGAGAGTCTTTGTCGACTATATGGCTGGAATTTAAACATGGGTCGAAAATTGACGAAAAAACCGCTGATGAGCGGTTTTTTGTTTTTTTCGAGATGGGAATATTACTGGCTTTCCTTAAAAGAACGGTAATAAGCTGCCGATTGCTTTAAAAAGTGCTTCTATGCTTTCGAAATAGAATGTATGACCTGCCAATGGTCTGTAGCCCTTAGGTGCTAAACACTAGATAGAAAGTCTTGTATAAAGAAATGAAGAGGCACATGTAAAATAATGGTCCTAATATCACGTAAAAAAGTCGAAATTTTACCTTTAATGTTAAAAATGAAATGTAATTGTAATATTGTTATCACGTATTTGACAAAATGTGATGATATACTACGAATTAAGTAAAAACATAGTGGGATTTTAGAAATGTATTTAATATTGTTACAACCTTAGAAGATTACATAACGAATAAAAAAATAGAGAAGAGTTCCCAGCAATTTATTTTGACTAATCATTTTTCATAGAGAAAAAGAAGTGGGTCGATGGAAATGCAAGGGGAGGAAAGCAGGGGAAATGAGTTTGAAGAAAAAACTTATCGTATTGAACACGACAATTATGCTCGGATTAGGAAGCGCTTTTGCCATACCGTCAGTAAAGGCTGAATCATCTATATCGGATATTCAATCAGAACGCACAGGAGTACAATCGGATATTTCAGAGGCAAATCAAGTTATTCAGGAACTGAACAAAGAACAATCGAAAATGAATTCCCAAATTGCCCAGATCGAAACGGCAATGAAAGAAAATGATGAAAAAATTAAAGATACTAAACAAGAAATTACAGACACGGAAAAAGATATAGATTCATTAAAGAAAGAGATTAAAGCGTTGGAAGAAAGAATCGCAAAACGCGAGGAAGTATTGAAAGAGCGCGCCCGTTCATTCCAAGAGAGCGGTGGAGACGTTGAGTATCTGGAAGTTGTTTTAGGTTCTAAAAGCTTTGGTGAATTTGTTAATCGTGTTGGAGCGGTAGCAACTATTGTGGAAGCGGACCAACAGATTCTAAAAGAACAGGAAGCGGATAAAGCTGACTTAGAAAAAAAACAAGCAACTGTAGAGAAAAAATTGCAAAGCCTAAAGGATATGGAAGTAGAACTTAAAGGCATGCAATCTCAAATTGAAGATCAAAAAGCAGAAATGGTTAATATGAAGGCAAAGATTGAAAAGAAAGAATCAGAAACAGAGGCCCTTAAACAATCTTTAGAGAATAAAGATGCAGGGTTAGAATCGCAAATTGCATCAATTCGTGAAAATATCAAAAAAGAGGAAGAACGTAAAGCATCTGAAAAAGCGGAACTTGACCGTGCTGCGGATGAAGTGAAATCATCTTCAAATTCTTCTCGTAACGAATCATCAAGCTCGTCTAAAGGCGAAGCGTCAGCAACAACTGCGTCTAAAGATGAATCATCTTCAAATTCATCTAAAAACAGTTCTGCTGATAAACCTAAAGCCAGTAAAACTGAAACATCAAGCAAGCCAAGCAGTGCAAATACAGGCTCTGCCATTACAGCAGGCTATAAATATATCGGTAACTCCACATATAAATTTGGTGGCGGAAGAACGGCATCCGACATTGCGAACGGTCGTTTCGATTGTTCAGCGTTCGTTGCATGGGCATATAAACAAGCTGGTGTGAATCTTCCAGCTAGTACGGGAGCATTGACAAGTGCAGGACGTCAAGTATCTAAAAGCCAAATGCAACCTGGAGATCTAGTATTTTTCAATACCTATAAAACGGATGGACATGTTGGTATTTATGTTGGTGGCAACAAGTTTATCGGTTCTCAAAGTTCAACAGGTGTCGCCATTGCTAATATGGGAAGCGGATATTGGGCAGAAAAATTCAATGGCCGTGTTGTTCGTGTAAATTAATAGTTCAGAAATAAGCAGGGAAGCAAATGCCCTGCTTATTTTTTTTGAAAAAAATTCGAAAAAAGTGAAACTTATTTTGATATTAAACGTAAATACTATAAGATAAAACAAGGATAGGTGATGTGGACTTTCAGTAAAGTTAGGAAACATATAATGAAACAGCATTCCATACTATTAAACGGAGGCAAAAAAACATGATGAAAAAATTAATGGCTGCATTACTTACGATTACACTAGCATTCTCGCCAGTCGGCACCTATGTATTCCAAGATCATTCTGAGTCAGTCGATGCAAGAGGCTACAAATCAGGTAAAAGAAGTTTTAATAGCAACAACAACAATAATAATTCGAATTTCCAAAATAAACAAACGAACAAATCAGATGCTACTACTAAAGCAAAGACGGATACGAAAAGTGGAAGCTCGTTTGCTAAAGGCGGCTTAATGAAAGGAATTATGCTAGGAGGACTGGCAGGTTTACTTTTTGGTGGCCTATTCGCCAATATGGGAGCGCTTGGTTCCATTCTTGGTCTATTAATCAACGTGTTAGCGGTTGTTGTATTAGTGGTTGTAATCCGTAAAATATTCACATATTTCAAAGATAAGAAGAAGAAAGAGGATACAAACCCATGGAGAGGCTAAAGATTTCCGAACAGGATATCATCAATGCCGTTTGTGTTTACATTGCCCGTAAAAAGCAGGTAGAGCCTAATGAGGTAGAAGTTGAGTTAATGTATGATGATGATTATGGTTTTTCGGCTGAAACGTTTGTCGATGGCCGGAAACAAGTATTAATTACCATCAACTTGATAGAAGCGCTTCGCTTATGGCTTGATGAATATTTGAATAAAGATCCATATTCGGGTATTGAGCTTGTTTTGGATGATGAAGAAGGCATAGTCGCTTTAATAACTGAAAGTAGTAATCGATAAATAAAAAAGGATGCCGTATAGGCATCCTTTTTTTATTTTGAAGGCTAGTCGCTTTGGAATAAGGGAGTTTATTAAGGAAGTAGAATTATAGTCAAAACTACTAAAAAACTCGGCATGAGATAGGTTGCCTCCTATTTAGCAGGATAGATCAACATCATCTCACCACTTATTTTGTAATAATGGAATGGTTTTATAAGAATGGTCGCATTAAAATTCATTTATATTCCATTTGTTGCAAAAGATGGTCGGTGGAAGTAGGATGGATATATGCTAAATCCAAAGGGGGAGAATGTGTGACAAGTTATATAGAAGATATAACTTTCTTGAATGAAAAGGCCATAAAATTCGGTAATGAAGAAGTGGAGGCGATACTTGTACCGGAATTAGGTAGCAATCTTTTTTCGTTGAAGTTCAAGCGAAAGGATATTGAAGTGCTGCGAACCCCGGATAGTTTGGAAGACTATAGAAAAGTGCCCATTTTATTTGGAATGCCCATCTTGTTTCCTCCCAATCGGATTGAAGATGGCCAATATACATATAAGCACACCGTGTATAAATTTCCAATCAATGAAAAGGAAAAATCCAATCATATCCATGGCTTTTTGCATGATAAGCCATGGCAAGTCGTTAAAAAGGAAGTGGAAGGGGATCAAATTTTCATAAAGACTGAATTTTTAAGCAAGGATTTTCCTTATCTAAGAAGTTGTTTTCCACAAGACCTCATCGTGACTATGTCTTTGTTTTTAATGGATGAAACACTGGATATACAATTGGAAATTACCAACAAGGGCATTGAACCCTTTCCGTGGGGGGCGGGTTATCATACGGTATTCAATTTTCCATTTGGACCAGATAGTAAGTTGGAGGATTGCAAAATAGCACTTCCCATCAATAAACAATGGAAGTTGAATGAAAGGTCATTACCTACCGGTGAAATTCAGGAAACGGCCAATGCGTTGGCAATCCAAAATGGATTCAGCGTGGGTGATCGGCTGTTTGATGATCTATTTGGCTATGAAAGTGATTTGAAAAACGAATGTACACTCACAGACCAGGATGCAGGCGTACAAGTCGTGTATCATGGCGATCAACATTTCAAGTATTGGGTATTGTTCAATCAGGAGGGTTTTGTATGCCCTGAACCATACACATGGGTAACGAATGCTCCCAATCTGGATTTACCGGCCGAATTGACTGGTTTAAGGGAGTTAAGCGCAGGGGAAACAGTTCAGCTGAATACAAAACTGGTGATGAAAGAAATATAAAAAAACACCTTGGCAGATATGTTTGCCAAGGTGTTTAGAATTATGCTTTCTTTTTCATCCAGAGTGGGTATAGAACGAATCCAAGGACATATAAGGCAATACCAAGTATGAATGTTTTCAAATCAGCTGTACCTGTCTTGATGACCCAAATCGAGTAGACTAATGCCAGGATGGTGATAATGCCATCGCGAACCCTCGAGCCCTTCATGATGTCATACGTTTCCCCCGTCATGACTAATTTCAATTGATACAGAACAGATGCAAGATAAGGAATCAAATAAGCGAGTGTAGCGACGATCATTGAGAATTTATAAGCTTCTAAAATGGTTCCCGAAATAGTGGAGAATAAGAATATCTGTGTCATGATATTTGTTATTGTCATAGAACGGACAGGTGTGCCATTTTTGTTCGCTTTTGCAAAATAGGACGGAAAAAGATCTGATTTCGCTGCCTGATAAGGAACTTCAGATGCAACGACAATCCATCCGATTGTAGATCCTAATAAGGAAATGACGGCAAGAGCGGCCATTAAATACGTTCCGCTTGAGCCAACTACAGCTTGTAATGCATCAACAAGTGGCTTTTGTGAAACTTTCAGATCTTCTTGTGATATAGCACCCATTGTCAATAAAGTAATGCCGATATAAATGGCAACGGCGATAAATAATCCAAGAATCGTCGCTTTCTTTACATCATTTTGCGACTTGGCACGATTTGAAAGCATGACGGCAGCTTCAATTCCAATGAAGGCCCATAATGTTGAAATTGCAGCAGCATTAACTTGAGCACCTAAAGAGATGGAGGTACCAGCTTTATCGTAAAATTCAGCACCATTTCCTAGATTGGAAGAATCAAATATGAATATCGTGACAATGATGAAAAATAAGAAACCAAGCACTTTTGTAACCGTAGCAAAAAGATTCATTTTCCCAGCACTGTTAAAACTTCTTACCAAGATTGCCTGAATCCCCCATAGGGCAATGGAACATACTGCAAATGTTAGGAATTTACCAAGTTCGAGTTGAAACGAACCTGCTGTATAAATCACTTTCGTACTATGCAACACCGGGAAAAACGTCGACAGGTAGCCAGCAAATGATATGATGACAGACGCTGTTGCTGCCCAATTCGCGGCCCAATACCCCCAAGCCATGCTATAACCCGAGATCCTTCCTTTAGCAGGAGATCTAAATAATGCTTGAGCATAACTTTGAGGCCCTGCCTTCAATTCAGGTTTCCGGACAGCCAAGTTACCAAATACAAGTGCTATTAAAAATACTCCCAGTCCAGTAACGATCCATGCCAATGTGGATCCTAATGGACTGGATACTTGTGCTAATTGAGCGGGGAGCATGAAGATTCCGCCGCCGACCATATTTCCAATTACGAATGTGGTCAAAATCAATAAACCCCATTTTTTATTTACCATTTATAATCGAACCTTTCTTAAATGCAATATGTGAGTTTTATTTACGGACAACTTATACTAAAATAGTATATCTCAAATAGTTTAGTTTGGTAAAGTGGTAAATAAGTAAAATGTAAAACACAGATTAATCAGAAAATTATAGTATGTCATTGACAAAAGGAAGAGATTGGATTATATTGGTTAATACCAAGTTAATTGGTAAGAATAATGTAGTTTATCGTGTTGAAGCTCCTATTGCATAAGTAACTCCTGAATATTGCCGATTAGTCAACTAAAGGCACCCTTACATCTAAACTGTTAGATGGTGGGTGCCTTTTATTTCTTATAGTGAAGGGAGGGGAATATGGAGTTCCTATGAACGGGTTATTCTAATTCGCACATTAATTGATGAGGATATAATAGGTAAACTAAATTCCTCAAGAAAACATTGAAAGTGGGAAGAGTACGTGTGGTTTTCGTACGATCTCTTTTTGACATTAGGTATGAAACGTAGCTTTATTACCAGTAATAAAGGGGAGATATTATGGAAAAGCAAGAAGAATTGAAAATCAGGCATATTATTTCAAGTCTGGAAAATCTACAATATGGATCCGTCATAATTACCGTACATGATGGGGAGATCACACAGGTGGATACAACGGAGAAGAAACGATTCCCGTTAGTGAAGGGGCGGGCTGTAAAAGCTAGATGAATACCAGTTATTAAAGGAGCTTTCGATACGAAGGCTCTTATTTTGCGTTATTAAATAGAAATTTATTCAATCGGGAATTTCGAAGAAGATTGTACTGCTTTTTACATGGTAGAATAAGTTAAGGGATAGAGAAGTTTTTAAAGGGAATTAGATGATATCTTAAGGAGGAATAGGGAATCGATGACCTTACAAACGATAGAAAACGATATCTTAGCTTTAGTTGAAACATTTAATGGAAAAATTGCTTATAAAATAGAAAATGGTCATGGGGATACGATTGGTTATCATGAGACAGACTCCTTTCAATCGGCAAGTTTGATCAAAATACCAATGATCATCGAAGGGTATCGACAAAGTGAACAAAAGAAAATCTATTTGAACCAACCAGTGACAATACCCCCTAATGAAGTGACTGGGGGATCAGGGGTCCTGCATGTCTTGTCGAATAAAGTCTTTTTAACTGTTGAAGATTTATTGACCTTGATGATAACTGTATCTGACAATACATCGACAAATATGATGATGAGTTTGTTGGGCTTCGATGAAATTAATCAATGCATAAAGGAGCTTGGTTTGAAAAATACCATCCTTGAACGGAAAATGCAGGATTTTAAGGCATTAAAGGAAGGGCGGGACAATACCATTTCGGCAGAAGATACGATTACCTGCCTTAAAGCTATACATACAGGTGACTTTTTAACGAAAGAAAGCCAGGAAAAAATTATGCGTGTATTTGACAATCAGCAATTGAGAGATAAACTTCCATCACTGATGGGCAGAGAAGTGAAGATCGCCAGCAAAACAGGTGGAATTCGGGGCGTTGCCCATGATTGTGCAATCATTCGGTCAGAATCTCAAACTGTTTATGCTGCCGTTCTTACTGAAGATATAAAAACAGAGGAAGAAAGCCGTCAAGTAATCAGTAAAATTGGTAAGTTGATTTATGATGATATGGTCGCCGAATAGATTGTTTCCGATCCAGTTCTTGGAATGGTAAAAGGGTTAGCAAGATGATAATAAGAAGGAGCGGGAAGTCAAACAGATTTCCCGCTCCTTTAAGCCTTACTGTTATATGTTGAAACGTAAATGAAACGGGGAATAACTTTGAAAAAAACAAGGTAGTTCTGTCTGATTGGTGCTGTTGTGTTCCTGGGATATTTTAGTTTAATACATATGAAGATTCAAGAAAGCATTCACAAGCCTATTGCGGATGATGCCGGTTACCTCATAATTCTTGGAGCAAGGGGTCGGTTCCATCATTATCTTTACAATACCGGATAGATAAAGCTGCTGAATACTTAATGGCGAATACACATACAGGAGTCATTGTATCCGGCGGCAAAGGAACAGGAGAAGACATTTCGGAAGCGCAGGCAATGCAACAGGGGCTTATCGAACAGGGAATTGAAGAATGACGTATTATCATGGAAGATAAATCTACCACAACTTATGAGAATATTGTTTTCTCTAAAGAACTCATTCCTGATCCAACTGCTTCCGAAGTGATTGTCAGTAACGATTATCATATTTACCGGGTAGTTGAAATGGCCAACAAAGAAGGGTTGGACATTATAGGAGTGCCGGCTATGACACCAAAGGTGGTATTGGTGAAATCATATTTACGTGAATATCTGGCTATTACCAAATACTATTTAACAGAGTTGGTGACCATTTCTTAGATCATAGCGTAAAGTCCCTCTCTTGAATAAAAGGGCGCGGGGATTTTGCTTTATTCGACTTCCACGACAACATTAGGCACTTCCCAAAAATCTTTCTCTTGGTGAAGCTCCTGAAGTGTCTTATAAACGGGATACCCAGTGTAGGAAATCTCGACTCTTTCATCCGCATCCACTTCTTCCACATCTATAGCATCAACGAAACCAAGTTGATCATCGATTTCCATTAAGTAAAATCCAAGTGCCTCATATCCGCTATAGGCTACAATAACCTTCCTGTCAAAACCGCTATTAGAAACTTTGTAATATTTCATTGATAGACCTCCTAGGTTGTTTACTCTTTAAGTGTAATGGCAATATTTCTTATACTCTGATATACCCGTTAATCACTATCTGAATCCATGGATTGGAAAAATAAAGAAATATGTATAGAGGGAATCAAAAATCTCAATATAAATGGGCATTGAGAAGAACAAAAAAGGACGGGACGATTGTCATATAATAAATATCTCTGGAAAATTTGCTATCTGAATCATTTCATGTTAATCTAATAAAGAATTGTTTTTGATTGTGGAAGAGGATACTAGTTATTTTCCAAATGATTAAAAATAGTAATACATTGTGTGTTATGCACTAGGAGGCAACAAAAATGGAACAAGGTACAGTTAAATGGTTTAATGCAGAAAAAGGTTTTGGATTTATCGAGCGTGAAAATGGAGACGACGTATTCGTACATTTCTCAGCTATCCAAAGCGAAGGCTTCAAATCTTTAGACGAAGGTCAAAAAGTAACTTTCGACGTTGAGCAAGGTGCTCGTGGAGCTCAAGCTGCTAACGTTCAAAAAGCTTAATTTTAAAATTAAATCGTAACCTAATATGAACAGACTCCTCGATGAGGGTCTGTTTTTTATTGTGCCAAAGAATGAAGGCAATAAAAAACCCACTCTGAGCTGAGTAGGGTTTAAGGGACGTATTTTTAAGCTTTTTTTAATTCTTCTTCAAAGAAAAAAGTAGTCGGATGTTCTTTTACAGTATAAGAATATCGTTTCATGTTTTTTACATATGCCCATTTATTAATGGTTACTAATTCATCAGTATCCTGAATAGTTACTGTTTCGCCAGTATTATACTTATTACTTTTCAATTTATGCACCCTCTTTACTAATAGTATAACATATTTGAATATAAAAAATGTGTCCAAGATATTCCACGTCATATTTTGTGGCTATCCTAAATGGTAATGGAAGGATGTTATGATTCATCAGAGCTATTTGAAAAGCTATTGTACATTCGGATATGATAATGTGGGAAAAGAAAGGATCAAGGGTAAATTGCCTGAACCCATGGAATGAGAGGGGAGAGGGGCAGGAATGGTAACAGTTTGGGAAAAAATGGAGTGTGGACTTACTAAAGTTAATATGTCCTCATTAAATTAAAAACAGCCACATGTTCCCAGATATACTGGTAACACATGGCTAATGAATAATATGGATGGTTTCAAGTCAAAATTAAAACGCCCAATCCCCATTACGGAAGACAGGTTCCGAAGAGCCGTCCTGTTTGATGCCGTCGATGTTCATCTTCTCTGAACCGATCATGAAATCAACATGTGTAAGGCTTTCGTTCAGACCATTTTCTGCAAGCTCTTCTGGACTCATGTTTTTTCCACCTTCGATACAGAACGCATAGGAGCTGCCGATAGCGAGATGGTTAGACGCGTTTTCATCGAATAAGGTATTGAAAAATAACACGTTCGATTGGGAAATCGGTGAATTGAAAGGAACAAGTGCCACTTCACCAAGATAGTGTGAACCTTCATCCGTTTCAACCAATTGTTTCAGGATTTCTTCGCCTTCTTCAGCTTTTACTTCAATGATTCGTCCTTCTTTAAAGGTCACGGAAAAATTGTTAATGATGTTGCCGCCATAACTAAGGGGTTTCGTACTGGAAACCGTGCCGTTAACACCTGTTTTCAAAGGAACCGTAAACACTTCTTCGGTTGGCATGTTAGCCATGAATTCATGACCCTGAACGTTAACGCTTCCTGCTCCGACCCAAAGGTGCTTGTCGGGTAACTCGATTGTCAAGTCAGTTCCAGGAGCCGTGTAATGCAATTTTTGGTAATGCTTATCATTTAAATAATCTACCTTTTCATGCAGGGTATCATCGTGTTTTTTCCAGGCTTCGACGGAATTCTTCACATCAACACGAACTGCTTTGAAAATGGCTTCCCATAGCATATCAACGCGTTTTCCTTCTGCCTCTTCAGGGAATACTTTATCAGCCCAAGCCTTTGAAGGGACGGCGACTATGGACCAGCTTACTTTATCCGATTGCATATATTGACGCCATTTTTTCAGTGCAGTCCCAGATGCTTTTTGGAAGTTAGCAATCCTTTCAGGTTTTACATTTTTCAATAGGTCAGGGCTTGAAGAGATGACGGATAGATAAGCAGCTCCGCTTTCTGCAAGTTCGATCGTTTCTTCTGCGCGCCACTTTGGATACTCGTTAAACACTTCATCCGGAGCCAGTTCATATTTGGTACGTGAAACGGTATCGTCATTCCAATTAACGATGACATTACGCGCACCGCTTTCATAAGCTTTTTTTACAATGAGACGGACAAGTTCAGCGCCCTCTAATGTAGTGTTAACGACTAAGGTTTGATCTTGTTGGATATTAACGCCGACTTTAACGGCAAGTTCTGCATATTTTTCTAAATTCGCTTGAAAATCACTCATCATTTCAAAACTCCTTTTCCATTTTCTACATTTATAATTGTACTTATTGTGATTTAAAAAAGAAACTTTTTACGTCGTCCTGAGGAAAAACTTAAACCTAAAATCAATAAAGGAGCTCTTCATAATCAGGAAGAAGCTGAATTCAGGGGATCATGATCATTTTTTTTGTACATCATGGTCCACATAACAATCCCCATTTATTTCACTTATGAGAAACTCTAGCACGATCCACCGGGAGTGACTATCGCATGAACACATACACCGGCACCAGCTCTTCCGTTTACCTTTATTCCTATCATTCATTCTACCAAAGCTAAAGAGGGAAAGACTATTGAAAAGGTTTGAATAATCTAAAGAATTCAATTAATTAAACTGGTGAATCCACTTAAAGAAAGAGGGTCCCTTTTTGAGACCCTCTTTCTAAATAAGTATTCAGAAAATCATTTACTTAAATTGATCCAGACGCTTTTCACTTCTGAATAGTTGTCCAGTGCATAAGATCCCATTTCGCGACCGATTCCGGATTGTTTGTATCCGCCGAAAGGGGAAGCTGCATCGAATGCATTGTAGCAGTTCACCCATACTGTGCCTGCACGAAGTTTTCCTGCAACATAATGGGCATTGGCTAAATCGCTTGTCCATAAGCCAGCAGCCAATCCATATTCACTGGCATTTGCACGGTCAATGACATCGTCTAAATCTTCATATGGCATTGCGGCAATGACCGGCCCGAAAATCTCTTCTCTGGCAATGGTCATTTTCTCTTCAACCCCAGCGAATATTGTAGGGGATACAAAGTAGCCTTGTTCACTCGGTTTATTGCCGCCGACGAGAACTTCCGCACCCTCGCTTTTCCCTTTTTCAATATAGCCCATTACCCGATTTTGCTGCTCCTGGGAAACAAGCGGTCCAATTTGTGTGCTTGGATCTAAACCTACCCCTTGTTTGATGTTTTTGGCATGGCTGGCCATATCGGCAACAACATTGTCATAATGTTTCTTTTGAATGTAAACCCTGGATCCTGCGCAACATACCTGTCCTTGATTAAACATGACCCCATTCAAAGCTCCAGGGATGGCTTTTGAGAAATCAGCATCTGGCAGAATGATGTTTGGAGATTTTCCTCCAAGTTCCAATGTGACCCGTTTCAATGAATACGAAGCGGAACGCATGATTGATTTTCCAACCTCGGTCGAACCGGTAAATGCAATTTTATTTACCTGAGGATGGTCGACAAGTGCTTGTCCAGCTGTTTCACCAAAACCAGGAACGATATTGACGACTCCATCCGGGAACCCGGCTTCAGCGAATAATTCAGCCAAGTATAGGGCGGATAGGGGTGTTTGCTCAGCTGGCTTCAAAATGACTGTACAGCCTGTGGCAAGTGCCGCTCCAAGCTTCCACATCGCCATAAGAAGCGGGAAGTTCCAAGGGATGATTTGGCCAACAACACCAACGGCCTCGTGTTTTGTGTAGTTAAAATAGTTTCCGCTTACCGGAATGGTCTGTCCAACGATCTTGGTGGACCAGCCAGCAAAATATCTCATATGTTCAATAGCTAAAGGAATGTCAGCGTTGGTAGTTTCACTGATTGGTTTTCCATTATCCAAAGTTTCTAATTGAGCGAGTTCAGTTTTATTTTCTTCCATTAAATCTGCTAGTTTGTACATTAGCCTACTGCGGGTAGCTGCGCTCATTCTTGACCAAGGGCCTTCATCGAATGCTTTGCGTGCGGCTTTAACGGCTAAGTCAATATCTTCTTTATCTGCTTCATATACATCGGCAAGTTTTTGTCCTGTAGCAGGATTTGGTGTGGAGAAGGTCTTTTTTGAAGCACTTTCTACAAACTGACCATTAATAAAAAGTTTCTTTGGTCCTGTTAAAAATTTTTGCAGCTTTCCACTTACTTCTAACGTTAGATTTGTCATAAGTACCCTCCTGAATATAATAATTATCTTGGGCAAAACATGATGACTTATTGATAACGCTATGATTTATGCCAACTTTTATAATAAATGAAAAAAAAGGAATATTCAATCTTTATTATTCGACATAATATTTCAAACTGATTCATTCACCATTTAAAAAAGGTGAAGTTTTTTGTCTTGACATGTGTAAATACTATAGCAAAAATGAAAGTTAATAGTTAAAATGAATAAGGATAAAATAACTAGAAGGTCTAAAAGTTTCAGGAGGATCATATGGGAAATAACGCTAAAACGATATCGCAGCGTAAATTACTTGGTGTTGCGGGTCTTGGATGGATGTTCGATGCACTAGATGTCGGCATGCTTTCTTTCATTATTGTTGCTTTGAAACAGGAATGGAGCTTAACCAGCGAGCAGGTTGGCTGGATTGGGAGCATTAACTCCATTGGGATGGCTGTTGGAGCTGTTGTCTTTGGAGCGATGGCTGACAGGGTCGGACGGAAGAATGTCTTTATCATTACATTATTATTGTTTTCAATCGCGAGTGGCCTGTCTGCAGCAGTCAGTACACTCAGTTTGTTTTTGATTTTGCGATTTTTGATTGGAATGGGACTAGGGGGAGAACTACCGGTTGCCTCGACATTGGTCTCTGAAAGTGTTGAAGCAAGTAAAAGGGGGAGAGTCGTCGTCCTTCTTGAAAGTTTTTGGGCAGTTGGCTGGATATTGGCAGCGCTCATTTCCTTTTTCGTCATTCCAGCTTATGGCTGGCGGATTGCATTGATATTAAGCGCCGTTCCCGCTTTATACGCGTTGTACCTGCGCTTGAAACTACCAGATTCACCTAAATATACGGAACTTGAAAAAAAACAGAGACCTACTGTATTGAATAATATGAAAAGTGTCTGGAAAAAGGAATATTCTCGCCAAACCCTCGTCTTGTGGATTCTATGGTTTTGCGTGGTCTTTTCATATTACGGGATGTTTTTATGGCTGCCAAGTGTCATGGTCCTAAAAGGGTTCAGTATGATTCAAAGCTTTGAATATGTTTTGATCATGACGCTTGCACAGTTACCAGGCTATTTTTCAGCTGCATGGCTGATAGAGAAGATGGGACGTAAATTCGTTTTGATCACATATTTGATTGGTACGGCCATCAGTGCTTTTTTCTTTGGTTCAGCAGATGGGTTAGTACCACTGATCGTATCGGGAATGTTCCTATCCTTCTTCAACTTAGGGGCATGGGGGGCGCTTTATGCGTATACTCCTGAGCAGTATCCAACCGCAGTTCGTGGTACAGGCGCTGGTTTAGCTGCCGGTATAGGCAGGATTGGCGGTGTCCTGGGGCCATTGCTTGTCGGGTATTTAGTTGCTGCAGGCACCTCGATTTCAACCATTTTCACTGTATTTACAATTGCTATTCTAGTGGGGGCTGCTGCCGTTGCTTTTGGGAAAGAAACTAAGAATACTGTTTTGACATAAACAAAAGGGAGGGGACTGAAATTCAGTCCCCTCCCTTTTGTTACTTAAAGTCTTTAATTATTTCTAAAAGGAATTCCGAGGCATTCTTCGGATTATCTGCATTCATGATGGCTGAAACGACTGCGGTACCCGCTAGCCCTCTATCAGAAAGTAAGGAAATATTATCAGCCGTAATACCTCCGATGGCTACGGCAGGAATTGAAACGCTGCGGCAAATTTCCTCCAAATCCCCAATTTCCATAAGGGTTGCATCTTGCTTCGTCTTTGTAGGGAAAACGGAACCAACCCCGATATAGTCCGCTCCATTTCGTTCGGCTCTCTGAGCTTCTTCCAGGGTGGAGACTGAGACACCGATAATCATATGGTCAGGAACCATTTGTTTGACGACAGGAAGTGGAAGGTCATCTTGCCCAATATGAATTCCGTCCGCTCCAACAGCAAGTGCTATATCCACCCGGTCATTAATGATAAGGGGAATGGACATTTCGTTCAGTAACTGTTTTAATGCAGCAGCTTTTTTATAAAAGGAGAGGGAGGAATTGTTTTTCTCTCGAAGTTGTACGATCGAGACTCCTCCTGAAACCGATTCTGCTATGATTTTGGTCAAATTTTCTATGGAGATCGATTCCTCTGTAACTAAATATAGGCTTAAATCAATTTGGGACTTCTTCATTTATTTTCACCTCATTCAGCCAAATTTCCTTATCCATTCTCGATATTGCATCGATTAATCGCACACGAAACGTTCCAGTTCCTTCATCTTTTTGAAGCTTTGCAGCAGCTAGTTCCCCTGAAATGCTCATGGTCGAGATCCCTGCAACTGCTGCAGAATAGAAATCGTCCGTAACTCCGGAAAAGGTGCCTATAAGAGCAGTGGCCATGCATCCCGTACCTGTAACATTAGTTAAAAGTAGATTCCCGTTATGGATAATAGACGTATTTTTCCCATCGCTGACAGCATCCATTGCTCCGCTGACTACGATAACACTATTTAGTTTATTTGCAGCGCATGCAGCCAGCTCTGCATTGCTAATCTGAAGTTCCCCTGAATCCACTCCGCGTGTAACGATATCCCCACCCATCAATCGAAGGATTTCACTAGCATTTCCGCGGATGATTTGGAAGGTAACCTTCTTCAGGAGCTCTGCGACTTTCTCTGTACGATAGGAGGTGGCACCAACTCCTACCGGGTCCAAAATAACCGGGATATTTTTGGCATTTGCCGCCTTACCGGCTATCTCCATTGCCTCCAAGGCTTTATCATCTATCGTACCGAAATTCAGGACCAATGCATCTGCTAAATTGACCATTTCCTCCACTTCTCTAGGACTGGATGTCATTACAGGTGAACCACCGATGGCAAGCGTGGCGTTTGCACAGTCGTTGACCGTAACGAAGTTGGTGATTTGGTGAATGAGTGGTTTTCTTGCTCTTACCTTCCCGAACAAGTCAGCTGCTGAAACCTTCATATTAAGTCACTCCTTTCTTTTTTTGAAAACGAATGAAAATGGTGGACAGGTCCATGACCCTTACCGATTGAAAAGCTATTACGTATCGCTTCAGAAATGTAGGTTTTGGCCTGTTCAATCGACTCTTCCATTGATAGTCCATTTGCCAGGTTGGATGTAATGGCGGAAGATAGGGTACAACCTGTTCCATGTGTGTTTTTTGTATGAATGCGTTCTCCCTCGATCCAGTGGAAGTCCGTCCCATTATAAAAAAGATCGTTTGGATTACCTGCTGCATGGCCTCCTTTAAGTAAAACGGCTTTAGGCCCTAGTTCTTGTATGGACATGCATGCCTTGTAAAAATCTTGCTTCGTTCGAATCGACAAGCCAGTAAGAACTTCAGCTTCAGGTACATTAGGGGTTACAAGTGTTGCAATTGGAAGCAATTCGGTTTTTAGAGCAGTGACAGCCTTTTCGTCGAGCAAATGATGGCCGCTTTTGGAAATCATGACAGGATCAAGGATAACGATGTCAGGTAAGAAGGTTTTAAGAGAAGCAGTGACTGTTTCCACAATTTCTTTTGAGCCTAGCATGCCTATTTTTACTGCATCTACATGAATATCTTCAAAAATAGCTGCGATTTGATCTGTGATGATAGCGGTTTCGATAGCCTGAACTGAACGCACTTCCATTGTGTTTTGTGCCGTTACGGCTGTAATGACAGACATGCCAAAAACCCCATGTGCAGAAAATGTTTTTAAATCTGCTTGTATTCCGGCACCGCCCCCTGAGTCAGAGCCTGCGATGGTTAATGCTGTTTTCATAAAAAAACCCCTTCATATAATTATTTTTGAATAGTATTTTTAGTAATATGAAAGCTAAAATGGCACCCGCAAAAGAACTAAGCATAAAAGCTGGCAAAAACCCAAAAAGGGCTGCTTTATCTCCCAAAATGAGAACCGCCAGTGGATAGCAAGCTAGGGACCCAAGAATCCCAGTTCCTATCACTTCCCCTAAACAAGCGAATTTTAAGCTTTGAGTTTTTCGATATAGAACGGCAGCCAAAAGTGCACCGATCATGCTGCCCGGAAAGGCGAAAATTGAACCGGTACCAGATATGTTTCTAATGATGGAAACTAAAAAAGCTTGTGTTACAGCATAAGCAGGTCCCAATAAAACGGCTGTCATGACATTTGCGAGATGCTGAATAGGAAAGATTTTTGCAAATCCGGCAGGGATGTATATAAAGGAACTGCTTAGAGTCGTGATGGCCGTGATCATGGCGGTCAGCGTCATTTTCTTGATTGGATTCATCATCATGTTAACGACCTACAGTGGCCAATCCTGCTCGTTTTGAACCATTTCCCAAAATAAATATTCATAGCGGGAAGTCACCAAAAAGTGCTTTTCTAATCTAAGAAGTTCATTTTCAGGCATGCCTTCGATTAATTCTTCCAACAAAGCAATCAGCCACTTGTGTGCTTCACCGAATTCAGGAGATGAATAGGATTTAATCCAATCGGCATAACGATTATTATCCAATGCTTCACCATTTTGTGCTTTTAATTTCAAACCGATTTCATAATAATCCCAAGCACATGGTAGGAGACAGGCGATCAGGTCTGCCAAAGTCCCATGCTGCGCGGCATTTAGCATGTAACCTGTATAGGCTAGCGTGGTTGGAGTTGGTTCTGTATTTTCTAATTCCTTTGAACTGATACCGAATTCCAAAGCATATTGTCGATGGATGTCCATTTCCACTTGAAGGGTTTCATTCAAGATACTCGCAAACTTTGCCATGGTTTCGACATTATGAGCTTTAATGACACCTAAGGCAAAGAGCTTGGAATAATCCATGAGATAGATATAGTCCTGCTTCAAGTAATAGGCAAATTTCTTTTCAGGAAGAGTGCCGTTGCCAATTGCCTGGACAAAAGGATGTGAATGGTTCCTTTTCCAAATTCCTTTTGCACGTTCGTGAAGTCTATCACTGAAGGTTCCTAATTTAGTATTCTCCATTGTTCATCCTCCTTTAGAATGGTCCCCTTTGCTTTAATCCAATAAAAAAACCCGCTCCTGAATAACGGAACGGGGTAGATGGATAAAGTCAGTGTACGGACGATATCATCCACTTCCCTCCGCCGGTATGAGCCGGTTCAGGTTCAAAGGGTCCGGAACAATTTCCATCTCAGTCTTAAAAAAGACTCCCCTAGTGGTGTGAATTGTATGTAATTACTGACATCATATCAGAAAGCGAAGAAAATGCAACCCGAATTTGCATGAAGAAACCATATATCGCCTTGAAATAAGGGAAAACAGGGCAATTGACTTTTGTTGATAATTGGGATAAAATCATGTCTACATCAATTATATATAAATAATTCTTATCCAGAGAGGTGGAGGGACTTGGCCCAACGAAACCTCGGCAGCAGACCCATTTTGGGAACTGTGCTACATCCAACAAGCTAACGCTTGGAAGATAAGAAGAGCCGTACGGACACTGCAGCCTCTTCTTGAATTAGAAGGGGCTTTTATTTTTGTGAAATAACGTTTAGTGACATAATAGAAAAGGTATATATAATTTGGTGATAATGAAATCTGTTACATTTTAGCTCAATTTGAAGCAGGCTCTAAGATGAATAAGAAAGGAGCCATTTACATGGCAGAATTAATTAAGAGGATCGAACAGAGGAAGACATTGCTGATAGAAGCGTTATTGGCAAATGGAGTATACAAAACCTCTGATGAAAGGCACCTTTATGATGCCCCGTTAAAAGTACTGGAAGATGAATATAAAATTGTTATAAATAGACCTAATAACGAGACACCTTCGGAATGGATGACATAGTAAACGATAGATTATCTTGGGATAAGGGATATTTGAAAGCATTCGCAGTGTAACAAGGGGTGAATGCTTTTTTATTTATGTCTATATAGAGGGATGTCACAAAAAATACATATATTAAGAAAAAAGTAGGCTTTTTGTCACATTTAACATACAAAATAACACATTTAAATTCCTAAAAATGGTTGATTTTAACTATAAGTTTCATTATAGTGATAAGTGTAAAAAAATTGAATTAATGGGAGGTGTGTATAGAATGCATTGTCGAAAGGTAACTGTTGAAAGAATAGAAGAGAAGAGACAGGAAATGATTAAATTGGCAGCAATTTATGGATTTACCAGTTTTCTAACTATTCAAGCAAGTCAAGAACTGGATACCCTGTTAAATGCATTAGCCAAGAAAAGAGAATCTGAATATTTCGCGCTTCAGAATGTTTATAAGCATTTTTAAACCCGCCGTTTGGGGTTAAGCTTCATAATAGACTCCTGCGTTTAAACTAAAAAAACTACTGCTGAAGGCAATAGCTTTTAAATAATTATATTTAAATATCGATACGTTTACCAAGAATGACCAAGTCCCGTTCAATGCCATCCAGCTCGGCAACTTGTGGTAAGTTTGCCCATTTTTCAAAACCAAATTTTGAAAAAAGCTTCAGGCTCGGTATATTGTGAGCAAATATGAAACCTAAAAGAGTCTTCACCCCTAATTTTGGGCTCACTTCTATTGCCTTTTGAATCGAAGTTCGTCCAATTCCTTTTCCCCGGAAATAATCATCAATATAAATGCTGATCTCTGCCGTAGAATTATAGGCGGGCCGACCATAGAAAGATTGAAAGCTCATCCATCCTGCAGTTTTTCCTTCTATAGTAATGATATACAGCGGTCGACTTTCTGAGTTATGATTCTCAAACCATTCAATCCTCGATTGTACGGAAACAGGTTCCGTATCTGCAGTAACCATTCTTGAAGCAATTGTGGAATTATATATTTCTACAATTTTTGGTAAATCCGACCGTTCTGCTTCCCTAAACTCTATGTACTCGTCCATCATTTAAACTCCTATCTATCATATATTTTCAATATCCGGAATAAAGAGTCATCATCTCACAAATTATGAAGGAAAGGTGAGCGAAACCTAATCCATTGAAAGTTTTATATTATCATACACTTTTTACTCTTTATCTGACAATTTTTTTTATTGTTAATAATGCAGATTTTTGGGTATTTAAAAAATGAAATACTTCATAGTGAATATGCAAAGGAGAAACACAAATGAAGAAAATGGCAGGTTTATTAATTATTGTACTAGGTATTTGTTTTGTTGCATATAAATTTCAAGCTTCCGAGTCGAAGGATGTGCAAAGGGTGATGGCTTTTGGAGATTCATTAACCTATGGAAAAGGTGATAAGGATGGGGAAGGCTATGTAGAGGGTCTGGAGGATGAATTGAATAATCCTGACTCCAAACAAAAAGTGACTTTTTGGAATTACGGTATAAAGGGACAGGAAACGGATGGTGTTATTAAACAGCTTGATGACTATCGCATTAACACGAAACTTGATAAAGCAAGTACTTTCATCGTTTATATTGGAACGAATGACTTTATCAATAGTAACGGTGGGAACTTGGAGAAAATAAGTGATTGTAAAATCGATAAGGGTAAACGGGAGTACATCAAGCACCTGAATAAAATTACCTCAACTCTAATGAAGGAAAACGATAAAGCGAATATACTAGTGGTAGGACTCTATAACCCATTTAAAGACAATCAAAAACTTGAAAAGCACATCCAGGACTATAACCAATCAATAAAGAGGATAGTGGAAAAGGATAAGAACATGATATACATTTCTACCAATGATCTTTTTGAAAATAAAAAGAAATCGGAGTATTTCAGTGATAAGATTCATCCGAATGAAAAAGGGTATCAGGTGATTACGAATCGGATTTTGGAAAGTTACGATTTCAAGTAATTCCATGCACAGAATTCTTTCTGTGTATTTGCCGCTTTTGCTAGTTCAATGATCCCCTCATCTGTATCAGTTTTTCCATTCACGATGTTATCACGAATTCAACCAGTAAATAAATGGATAGTTAGTGGAGGTTCAAAGGAATCTCCTTGTCACTGTGTTTTGGTTATTTCTTCAAATTTCAGTGATCCGCGCTAAGGCGCAAAAAAGTATTATTATTTTACACATTCATATATAACATGGAATAATTAATGCAGACTAACCATGCCTAGAAAAGGGGATGCTAAAATGAATGAAAATGAAAAAATCAGAGAAGAACTGTTAAATACTGTTACCGGACTATCGGATGAACAGCTGAACGCCCATCCAGAAGAAGGCCGCTGGAGCATTGTACAGGTATTGGATCATTTATATTTAATGGAGAGGGCCATAACAAAAAGCATTGCCGATAAATTGCAAAGCGATGAGAGGATTCCTGCTGGAGATAAACCGATCGAGCTCACTTTAAATCGCGAAGTGAAGGTACAGGCCCCGCCATATGTCATTCCGTCAGAGTCATTTCAAACTTTGAATGAGGTTAAGGATAAGTTATCTGACTCCCGTAAAGCATTTCTACATCTCGTTGACCATGCAAAAGAAAATGATCTCGAACAAAAGTCTTTTCCCCACCCGCTGTTTAAAGAATTAAGCTTGAAGCAATGGATTCCATTTGTGGGACTGCATGAAAAAAGACATTTAAAGCAAATAGAAGAATTGAAATCAAAGTTATAAAGGAAGAAAAACTCATCCGTCTTTGGTTGAGTTTTTCACTTTCAGACAGTTATTCGTAAAGGAAGGATCATTCAGTGAATGTTAAATGGTTAAGGGCCTGTCTTGTATTGGGGTTATTCGGATTGTTGTTGGGTCTCTTGATCAAGTTTATGCTGCCACCTGATCTAGATGATATCAAACTTACTGACGAGCTGCAGCCGATCGTTGCCGAAAAACAAGATGAACTCATTCAACAGGCTAATGCATTAGGCATCACGGTAATCATTACAGCAGGGTTCCGTTCTTTAGACGAGCAAAATGCACTCTATGAAAAAGGCCGTTTAACGAAGGGGAACATCGTAACGAATGCAAAAGGAGGGGAGTCGCTTCATAATTTCGGCTTGGCAATAGATTTTGCCCTCCTAAACAAACAGGGCGAGGCCATTTGGGATATGGAATATGACGGCAATGATAATGGGAAATCGGATTGGATGGAAGTCGTCACAATCGCTAAAGGGTTAGGTTTTGATTGGGGTGGGGATTGGGCAGGGTTTAAGGATTATCCTCATTTACAAATGACATTTGGTTTGAGCCTGCGAGAGCTGCAGCAAGGTAAGCAGCCAAATGGACAGTGAGTTAGGGGCTGCTTTATTTTATTTCGAATAAATATGACTGAAAGCAGGAAAATAAGCATGTGAATTGCTTTACAGGTAAGAATTCGATAAAGTGGACTAGTGATAAATAGACATAAAGGAGTGCAGTCACCATGGAAGAAATAAAAAATTGCCGGGACTCTTTGGTCATAAAAACAAGCCTTGTCCTCCCGCCTGATACAAATAATATTGGTACGATGTTCGGAGGCAAATTAATGGCATACATTGATGATGTAGCAGCTATTTCCGCCATGCGTCATGCGAGAAGCAACGTTGTTACGGCATCAACTGATTCTGTCGATTTCCTGCACCCTATTCACGAAGGAAATGCAGTTTGCCTGGAAAGCTTCGTGACTTATACGGGCAGAACATCAATGGAAATCATCGTAAAGGTGATTGCAGAGGATTTAGTTACAGGGGACCGGAATTTATGCGTCATTTCCTTTTTGACCTTTGTGGCCATAAATGAAGAAGGTAAACCAATACCGGTTCCACGTTTGGTTCCTGAAACAGAGATGGAAATGAACTTAAATGAATCGGCAAAACAACGGGCACAAGTAAGGAAAAAGAGAAGAGAAGAAACACAGTTCATTGCAAGTACCTTCGGTGTGAAACTGCCGTGGACCGATCAATCAAATCCAGGATTATATAAATAAGAGACGCACATTTCTTGTTTAATGAAAGAAACCGTACCAATTGAAGACCAAATTGTATTGTGATTTGGTCTTTTAATCTTGTCATGGTAAGTAAAATGGCTTGATGGATATTCTTATCAAAGACGGATGCTTGGCCAGTATTCGAACATTTACGTGAAAAGACGCTTGGTTACAGTCCAAGCGTCTTTACTTACTATATCCTTTATCATTCACTTCGTATTTAGTCATCGCTTGCTAAAATACCAAAGAAACGTAAGATGTTAATGAAAAGGTTAATGAAATCAAGATATAGATTCAAGGCCATGAGCGGCACTTCTTCAGCTGTTACTCCGTAATGCTTCATTCGATTGAAATCGTATAAAATATATCCACTGAAAACTAATATCCCAATAAATGAAAAGATCAGCATCGCGGTGGAGCTTAAAGGCGAGAAAATGTTAAAAATACTAATGACCACTAAAGCAAGCAAGGCCGCAAATAACATTCCTCCCAAGAAAGAAAGGTCCCTTTTGGTGGTTGTAGCATAAATGGCTAGACCGCCAAATACAACAGTCGTCGTAATACCGGCTAAGATAACCACATTAGCCCCTGCAGCTGCTAAGTAATGTGCAATTATCGGATAGGTGGTAATTCCTGAAATAAATGTAAAGCTATACAAGAATGTGTAACCGATCGCTTTTTTCCTCCGCATGATGAATGCTCCGATCAACATGGCGATTTCGAGGATCGCTAAGGGAAGAAACAAAGATGGCGGAACAATAGTGCCTAGTGCCATCCCTAATACGGATACTGCAAGAGATAAAGCGAACGTCCGCATGACGGAGGGCATATATGTTTGTACAGTTTGAGAATACATTCAATCACCTCATCATTTATTTTATACCGTTTTCTACGAATTAGTTTTAAAAAGGTTTCATTGCCTGTAATGAAATAAAGGTGTTTTTTTCTAAGTCTTGAAATATATATGAAAGAAATATTTATTTATGTTTATCCTACCTTCGAACTAATTTCTG